>JBIPLT010000167.1:0-6742 GCA_044368255.1 Flavobacteriales bacterium | reverse complement strand
TGCCAAAATCAGAAGAGGCTAGGATACTTGGGAAACAGTTTTTAAGATGTGCTACTTCAGTGGCTGCTAATTATCGCTCATCTTTAAGAGCGAGATCAACGGCTGAATTTATTGCTAAATTAGGTATAGTTGTAGAAGAAGCTGATGAATCTGCTTTTTGGATGGAGTTATTAATAGATTCCGAAATCGTAAGTCAAAAACAAGGTGAAGAACTACTTAATGAATCTAAAGAATTACTTAAGATTTTTTCTGCATCACGTAAAACTGCAAAAGAAAATCTAAAAATTTCGAAAATAATTAAATCTCCAAATTAATAAATTTTCAAATGAACAAATGTCTTCAAATCATTAAATCACCAAATTGATAAATCACCAAATAGTTTGAAAGGAAAAGCAATCATATTCTCTGCACCCTCTGGAGCTGGTAAAACTACCATCGTTCATTACTTATTAAAAAGAGATTTGAACGTGGAGTTTTCTGTTTCTGCATGTAGTCGTCCAATAAGGCACAATGAAGTAGATGGAGAAGATTATTATTTTTTTTCTGTAGAAGAATTCAAATTGAAAATCATTCGCAATGAATTTCTCGAATGGGAAGAAGTATATAAGGACAATTATTATGGTACTTTAAAATCAGAAATTGAACGTATTTGGGATTTAGGAAAACAGGTGATTTTTGATGTAGATGTGATTGGAGGAATCAATCTTAAAAAATATTTTGGTAAAAATGCACTTTCTATTTTTGTAAAAGCACCTTCTATCGCTCATCTCGAGGCGAGATTAAAAATGCGCGAAACCGAAACTCCCGAAAGTATTGCACGCAGAATAGGTAAGGCGGAAAAAGAAATGGCCTATTCAACTCAATTCGATTATATTTTATTGAATGATGATTTAGGTAAAGCATGTTTAGAAGCAGAAAATGTTGTTGCTAATTTTCTCCATACAGTAAAATCTGAAAAATGAAAGTGGGGCTCTATTTTGGCACCTTCAATCCGGTGCATGTGGGTCATCTCATCATTGCTAATTTCATGGCAGATTATACCGATTTGGATAAAGTTTGGTTGGTAGTTACTCCTCAAAATCCACTTAAAGAAAAAAATACTTTATTGGCCGATCATCATCGTTTATCATTGGTGAAAGTGGCAATTGAAGATAATCCACATTTAGTAGCAAGTGATATCGAATTTAAATTACCTAAACCATCTTATACCACCAATACTTTAGCGCATCTAAAAGAAAAGTATCCCGATTATGAATTTTCATTAATCATGGGTGAAGATAATTTACGCACTTTTCATAAATGGAAAAATCACGAATATATTTTGAAACATCATAAATTATATGTGTATCCCCGTGTATTAACCGAATCTGAAATAAAAGAATTAAGCGAACATCAACCGGATAATCGATTTGCTAACCATTCACAAGTTATTATGTGCGATGCCCCAGTGATGAAAGTTTCTTCTAGTTTTATTAGAAAAGCGATTAAAGAAAAAAAAGACGTCAGATATTTATTGACCGATCCAGTGCATAAATATATTGAGGAAATGCATTTTTATGAAAGCTAGGATTATCATTTTTTCATTTTTCATCCCGATAGCCATCGGGATTCAATTTTCACCTCTTCACGCACAAGAAATCTGGATCACCGAACCTTTCATCCAAACACAAGGAAGATTAAATAAAGATGGGGCTATTGGATTAAGTTCTTGGGCAATTGCGAATGTTGGGTATAGCGGTTATCAGTTGTCTCGTGCAAGCGGACAAGAATATCATTTTCATAAAATGAATTTAATTTGGAGCAGCATTGATTTAGCTATCGGAATTCCAACTTTTATTCGTTCTCATCGAATTTATAAAGGAAAAGTTCAATTGAAATTAGATAAATACAATCCTAAAAAATATTTAGCCATTTATTCATTAAATTCTTGGTTGGATTTGGCCTATATCGGAGCTGGATTCATTATGAAAAGCCGAGCCTCTCATTCTACTGATCCAAATAGGTTGAAAGGATATGGAAACAGTATTATTATGCAAGGTGGATTTTTATTTTCATTCGATACGGTGATGTATTTATTGCATCGAAAATTGTATAAGAATCATTTACAGAATAGTTTTAAATCAAATTGATTTCAGTGCATTTAGTCTTAAGTCTAAATACTAAAATCTCATTTGCAAAAAACCTCCGCCAACTCCATATCAAAAGGCGTAGTAATTTTTATATTTTCTGGATTTCCTTCTACTAAATTTATTTTCATTCCTATTCCTTCTGCAACAGAAGCATCATCCGTAAATTTTGGATGGTATTCTTGTTCGTAGGCTTTTTTAATTTCAGGCAATAAAAAACATTGTGGAGTTTGTACTCGTTTTACCAATGATCTATTCAACATATCTGAACCTGTTGAGGTAACAATGCGAATGGAATCGCTTACTTCAATTACAGGAATCGCATTACCCATTTTTTTTACTCCTTCGAAACAATTTTTCAAGGTTTGTTTAGAAACGAATGGACGAACAGCATCGTGAATGGCAACCATTCCTTTTCCGCTAATAGACGCTAATGCATTTCTTACGGAATGAAATCTTTCTTTACCACCTTCAACAATGGTATGAGGAATAGAAATTTTTTTAATCTTCACATGGCTATTCCAAAAATCTATACTTGTTTGAGGAAGCACTACTACATATTTGAAAGTAGGATCAAATGCATGAAATGCTTCTAGTGTATGTTGCAAAATTGTTTTTCCATGGATAGGGAGAAACTGTTTGGGTTGCCCAGCATTCATTCGAGCGCCCACACCACCACCAACTATGATAATATATGTTTCATTCATAATGCATAAATATAAGAAAATTGGCTTTTAAATTTGTACTTTTACATTATAAAATTTTAAAATGGGGTGGTTTTCAAAAAATAAGGTGTATTTGAAAATGGAGGTAAAGCCCATTTCTTGGATAGAATTAACTTCTATCGAGCAATTACAAGATTTACTAAATGAAAAGGGTAAAATTTATGTCATTTTTAAACACAGCACTCGTTGTTCCATTAGCAAAATGGTTTTGACTCGTTTTCAGAAGGAATGGAAGATGAAGGATGAAAATGTTGTTCCGCTATTTTTGGATTTATTAGAACATCGTGATATTTCTAATTTTATTGCTGAACAATTGGAAGTTCGCCACGAATCACCTCAAATGTTACTTGTGAAGAATGAAATATGTTATTATAACGCATCACACACAGCCATTACTTTTTCAACTATTGAGAAGCAATTAGCAACAGACGAATTAAGATTTTGATTTAATTTTAGCTTTCAAAGAATAAACATTTTTCGAATTATTTTTTTAACTTTAAATTTCATGATTCTTCTAATTGTATTGTTATGAAAAATATTTTACCGCACTTCATTTTTATTTTTATTTTTTCTGTTGGAGTTAATGCACAACAAACAAAAAAAGTATTGTTCATTGGAAATAGCTATACTGGTGTGAATAATTTGCCGGGAATGGTTTCATCTATTGCTACTTCTTTTGGTGATATATTAATTTATGATAGTAATACACCCGGAGGTTATACTTTCTATGCTCATTCTACCAATGCAACGACCATAACAAAAATTAATTCGAATAATTGGGATTATGTAGTTTTGCAAGAACAAAGTCAATTACCTTCTTTTTCTCCAGCGCAGGTGGCCAATGATGTTTATCCTTATGCGGATTCCTTAAACCGAATAATTCAAGAAAATGATTCTTGCACTCACACCATGTTTTATATGACGTGGGGAAGAAAGAATGGTGACGCTTCTAATTGTGCTTCCTATACTCCTGTTTGTACTTATAATGGAATGCAAGCTAGATTACGCGCCAGTTATATTGAAATGGCAAATGATTTAGATGCAGAAGTGTCTCCAGTAGGTGCTGTATGGAAAAAATTTAGAACAGATTTTCCAACAGTAGAATTGTATAATGCAGACGAAAGTCATCCGAGCATTCATGGAACTTATTTAGCAGCTTGTACTTTTTACGCAAGTATTTATCATCAAAGTCCCATTGGCGCATTTATTCCCTCAGGTATTTCGGCTCAAGAAGCAAGTGATATTCAAAATATAGTAAACGATATTGTTTTTGATAGTTTAACTATTTGGAGAATTGATACGGCAGAAATTTCGGCTAATTTTAGTAAGGTAAACTTAAGTGGTAATACATTTTCTTTCGATGCTTTAGATGTAAGTGGGGATGAATATCATTGGGACTTTGGAGATGGAAATACTTCAACAACTTTTAATTCAAATTCGGTTCAACATACCTATTCTACCAATGGAAACTATTCTGTTAGTTTAATTGTATTAAGAAAATGTGAATCGGATACAATGACTCAAAATGTTTCAGGGGTAAGTTTAGGATTGGAAAATCTTAGTGAAAATCACTTTAGATTTTTTCCAAATCCGACTGATGAAAATATTTTTATTCAATCGGATTTAAACGGTAAAATTTCAATTTTAGATTGGAGTGGAAGAGAAGTTTATTCTGGTTTAATACCACAAGGAAAAACCATGTTTGATCTTTCATTTTTATTGAATGGAAATTATTTTATTCAGTTTCTTTCAGACGAAAAATCACAAATAAAAAAGCTTACCATACTAAAATAGAAAACCCCGAAGTTTCCTCCGAGGTTTCCAATCTATTTTCTTTATATCTATGTTATTTTGTCATCCTGAGTAGAAACGAGTCTTCGAGATTCGTATCGAAGGATCTAAATAATCAACATCGCATCTCCATAAGAATAAAACTTATATTCTTCTTTGATGGCCTCTTGATAGGCTTGCATAATTAAATCATACCCGCCAAAAGCACAAACCATCATCAATAAAGTAGACATTGGCATATGGAAATTAGTTACCATACAATTCGCAACCGAGAAATCATAAGGAGGAAAAATAAATTTATTGGTCCAACCGTCAAATGGTTTTAATTTCCCTTCTGTAGATACAGAAGTTTCAATGGCCCTCATAGCAGTAGTGCCAATAGCACAAACTTTTTTCTTTTCGTCAATTGTTTTATTTACAATTTGAGCACATAATTCCGGAATGATGCATTGCTCACTATCCATTTTGTGCTTAGTCAAGTCCTCTACTTCTACAGAGCGGAAAGTTCCTAATCCAACATGTAAAGTTAATTCAGCAAAATTTATACCTTTTAATTCTAAACGCTTTAATAATTCACGACTAAAATGTAATCCTGCCGTTGGCGCAGCAACTGCTCCTTCATTCTTAGCAAAAACAGTTTGGTATCTTTCTGCATCTGCTTTTTCTACTTCACGTTTAATGTATTTTGGAAGTGGAGTTTCTCCTAATCCAGTAATGATGTTTTTGAATTCTTCATACGAGCCATCAAATAAGAAACGCAATGTTCTTCCTCTCGAAGTAGTATTGTCAATTACCTCAGCTACTAATGAATCATCTTCACCAAAATATAATTTATTTCCAATACGAATTTTACGAGCAGGATCTACCAATACATCCCACAATAAACTTTCACGATTTAATTCTCTCAATAAGAAAACTTCAATTTTTGCTCCTGTTTTTTCTTTGTTACCATACATACGAGCAGGAAATACTTTCGTATTGTTCAATATCATGGTATCTCCTTCATTGAAATACTTTAGAATGTCTTTGAATTTTTTGTGTTCGATTTTTCCTTTTTTGCGATCTACAATCATCAAACGGCTTTCGTCACGATTTTTCGAAGGATGTTCAGCCAATAATTCTGGCGGCAACTTAAACTGGAATTGGGATAATTTCATTATGTTTTTATTTTATTTTTTGTTTCATTATATTAATAGATACGCGATGCATCGCGTATTTAGTGTAGACATAATAAAATTCACGTGCAATAACCAGAGGAGGCAAGAGACACATAAATCTTACGGGATTTATTGTTTATCGATTCTAAAGAATTTTTTTTTCAGAGCGCGAATATACAATGTTGAGATAGCCCTTGTCAAGTTTATTATTCGGTGCGTCTGTATTTTCGGGATGGTTTCAGCACAATGGGTTGATCATCAAGTCTAAGATTTTCTAAAATACTTTGGAGTGACCGCCCATTTTCAATTTGAAACTCACCGTTTTTGGTTCTTCGAAGTTCTCGGAGGTGTGAACCAATTTCCATTTTCTTTCCTAAATCATTTGCTAAAGTGCGGATATAGGTTCCCCTGCTACATTCTACTCTAAAATAAACATGTGGCATTTCAATTTTCGTAATCTCAAATGCATAAATAGTAATCGCATGGGGCTTAATTTCTTTCATCACCCCATTTCGCGCTAGCTTGTATGCACGTTCACCATCAATTTTTTTAGCTGAATAAAGTGGCGCATATTGTAATTGTTCGCCCTCTAAGGATTTTGCTGCTGCTAGTATTTTTTCATCCGTAATTTGAGAAATATCAAATTCTTGTTCGATAGGCGTTTCTAAATCATACGAAGCAGTGGTAGAACCCAATGTAATAATTCCAGTATATTCTTTTTTTTGAGCTTGAATTTGATCTATCTCTTTTGTTTTTTTTCCAATACAAACCAATAGAATTCCGGTAGCCAATGGATCTAAAGTTCCGGCATGACCAATTTTGAATTTTTTGTTTCCTGTTTTTTTCCCAATGTAATATTTGAGTTTGTTTACTACATCGGCCGATGTCCATTCGTATGGTTTGTCAACTATCCAAACCTCCCCATTTTCAAAATCGACTGTGG
>JBIPLT010000057.1:0-13932 GCA_044368255.1 Flavobacteriales bacterium | reverse complement strand
TTTTATACAATGCTTAGTTCAACTCCCGCTGCAATTAAAATGAGTAGAATAGCGCCTAGAACAATTCGATAATATCCAAAAGCCCAAAAACCATGTTTGGTTAGATATCCAATAAAAATTTTTATAGCTAAAATCGAAACTATAAAGGCAACGATATTTCCAATGAGAAGTATTCCGATATTATCAGAAGTAATGGCTTCATGATCTTTTATTAGTTTATAACCAGAAGCTGCAAACATGGTTGGAACTGCTAAGAAAAAAGAAAACTCAGCGGCCATTTTGCGATTTAATCCTTGAAACATTCCTCCAATGATGGATGCTGCAGAGCGAGAAACACCCGGAATCATGGCGATACATTGAAAAATACCAATGAAAAAAGCTTGTTTGTAATTTACATCTGTTTCTTCCTCTGTTTTTATTTCTATATTTTTTCGATCAAAATATCCATCTATAAAAATCAAAACAATTCCTCCTAGCAATAAAGCTCCTGCAACAATGGTTACATCTTCGAGCATTGAATCTATCAAATCTCCCAATAGAAAACCCATTACGGCTGCCGGAAGAAATGCTACAAATAATTTAAAATAAAAATCAAGTGATTTGAAAAATCGTTTGTAATATAAAGCCACCACAGCGAGGATTGCTCCAAACTGGATATTAATCATGAAAGCTTTTGTGAATGGAGTAGCATCTATATGCAAAAATTCTGCAGTAAGAATCATGTGACCAGTAGAGGAAACAGGAAGATATTCCGTTAATCCCTCAACGATGGCAATAATAATGGCCTGCAATGCATCCATTGGAAAAAACTAGTCTTTGGGCTTTTTCATAATTCCTACCATCACTACAACGTAGCCAGTAAGAACAGTAAATGGTGCTAAAAAATTCCGCTGAAAATTAAATAATTCTTCACCGCTAAATTCTTTAGGATCTTCTGCGGCTCCTCCCATCATTAATAAATAACCGATTAATACAACCACGATTCCAATAACCATGATTTTATAGTTCTCTTTTTTGAAGGGTAATTGACGTTTTTCTGGCGACTTGCTCATTTTAATAGAGGTATTCTGACTTTAATCTCAAATATTTTCTGAGTGCAAAGTAAGTAGAAATCCATGAAATTAAAATACCTAAGGCCGTTACCATACCAAAAAGTATCACAATTATTTTTAAATCTTGAATTTCGTGTAGTCCTTCTATCTGTTTCTCAAGGTATAAGTTCAATCCCATCAAAAGTCCAAGGGCCAACAGCGAGGCAATGATTCCTTGTAAAAAGGCGTTCCAAATGAATGGCTTGCGAATAAAATTTTCGGTGGCCCCTACCAATTGCATGGATCGGATGATTAACCTTTTTGAATAAATAGCCAAACGGATGGTATTATTGATTAAAGCGATGGCAACAATCAAAAGCAGTAAGGCAATACCTAGTATGATGAAGATTAAAAAATTGGAATTGGTATTGATATCGTCCAACATTTCTTTATTGTAATAAAACTCATTGATGCTTCCATAATCAGCCTTCAATCTTTCTTCGATACGCACCAAACTATCCAGATGTGCGTAATCTTCGTGAAGATAAATTTCAATTGTAGGCTGTAATTCTTTGTAGCTATCTTCTAAATCCAAGTCTTCGGTTCCCTCTTCTAGTTCTAATTCCTTGATGACATCTTCACGTGATTTAAATCTAGCCGATTTTACAAATGGTTCGGCATTTAGTTTTTTCTCTAGTTGAAACATATCTGCTTCACGGGCATTATCTTTAAAAAAGATATCTACTTGCAATGATTCTTTTGCCAACTTCACGATTTTCTTGGAACTAAGAACCATCCAGCTAACCAAGCCTAGCATAAATAAAACCAATGCAATTCCTATAATGGTGGAAATATAAGACGTTCTTGCGCTTCTGCGAATGATAGTTTGAGGTTGACTCATGAAGCAAAATTAACTTCTGAGAAGCAATTAGAATGGAAAAACTCGGGAAAACATTAAAACGGGAATGTTAATAAAGAATGAAAATAAACCACATAGACGCAGAGGACGCAAAGGTTTTGCAGAAAAATAACTAAGACAATTACTAATCTAAAAAACATTTTTACTCCGCGGCTCTCTGCGCCTCCGCGGTTAAATATCCTAAACAAAAAAAGGAAGCCTTTCGACTTCCCTTTTTCAAAAATAAAATCAAATGAATTTATCTTTTAATGAATTTAATTGTACTTACTTCTTCGCCTGAAATACATTGAATAAAATAGATTCCCGAAGAAAGTGAACTGATATCCAAACTTGAATTTGTAGTTGTTGAATTGTGAGTATAATTCACTTTGCCTGTTACATCGTAAATAGTATAAGTTGAATTTCCATTTTCAGATTGAACATACAATACATTTTCTGCGGGATTCGGATAGATGGAGAATATTCCGTTGGATAATTCTTCTATACCATTTGGAGCCACAAAAGTATTAATAGCAGTATTCGTAATTACAGGTTCATTGAAATCGAAATAAATGTTTGCTCTGTTTTCAATTACTTGCCCTAACATTGGTATATTCATTGTATTCAATCTAAATTGAACATGTCCGTGACTTGCCGGCTCATTACTTCCACTATCTGGCAGCATGATGTTTTCAAATCTCCATTTGATGATATTTCCATTAATAAATTCAACCGTATATGGATGCGATGCGTTCAACATTTCGAATGATAATGGATTCAACAAGGAAGTTAAAGTATCCGTAATGGTAATATTTACTGCAGGACCTGTTCCTGTATTTTGGAATCTTACTAGATACGTAAATTCTTCTGCAGCAACTGGAACATCACCTGTTGCGTTTTGTCCAGCTGGAGAAACCGTTTTATCATTTGGATCGAAAGAACCAGTAACTAATCTTGTATAGCAATAATTATTACAGGCTGGATTAATATCCGTTCCATTGATAATCGTTGCGTTGCTGCAAGCTACCATTGGTGTTCCTAAAGCAAGAGTTGGTGGAGTATAAAAAGTAACGGTATAAAACCCAGTTGTCCCACCTAATAATCCAGCATAATCAATACAAATTACATTTCCAGTTACACTCGTTGCAGCAGGTGAACTACTCACAAATGTTAATGGCGAGGGCAATGTGATACAAACTGAACCATTTGCTGTTTGGTTTCCGTAATTATTCACATAGATATAATATGTTCCATTGAAACCAGGAACGATTCCAGGGCTCCAAGCACTCACGCATACATCAAAAAATGGAGCTTGATAATAGGAGAAATTATTTCCACCGATTGAACTTCCGTTGGTAATAGCTGCATTATACGATGAAGTACAACCAGAAGTAAGATTTACACTTGAATAGGGTGTTACAGTATAATTACCAACAGGAACCCAAATTTGATAATCGCCATTAGAATTAGTATAACCATAATACACATTAGAACCAGACGTTGCCATTACATAATAATTTACCAATGGATAATCTGTTCCGTCATAAACACAATTCTGATTATTATCGAAATAAATATTTCCTGTGATATAACCAAAAGCTGGAGTGGTGGTAATAGTAAAATTCAAGGTCATACAATCACCATTGTTATCGGTTATTGTAACTGAATAATTTCCTGCGCTCAATGAATAAATATCTTCTGTAGTTGCTCCATTGCTCCATGAATAAGTGTAAGGACCGGTAGTTCCATTTAATATTAAATCGATAGAACCATCATTGGAACCTGTGCCCGTTTCATTTTGAATAGAATCAGTTACAGTTAAACCAGAAATAGAGGTAGAACCAACCAAAACAGTATAAATTCCAACACAACCTTGACTATCGGTTACTGTTGCAACTGCTAGACCTGCACAAACACCCGTAAAATTTCCATTTCCTTGTTGCGACATATTGGTTAAATCATAACTATAAGGAGAAGTTCCTCCAGATTCAAAAACAGTAACTGTTCCATCGCATGGATTACATCCAGATGGTGTTGCAAATGCTGTTACGACCATACTACTTGCACTATTCACATTTCCACCTGTTCCTGTAGTACATCCGTTGGCATCAGTAATAATAAGTTGGTAGGCTCCCGCACAAAGATTAGTTACCGATGGTGTGGTTGCCATGTTAGGCTGCCATTGGTAAGTATAGGGAGGTGTACCACCCGTTGAAGTTACTGTTCCAGTTCCATCACATTGACCGCAGGTAGCATTAGAAAAAGATGCGTTTGCAATTAATTGGGTAGGTTGATTCACAACTCCTGTTACAATGGTCATACATCCATTTGCATCATAAATTTGAACGGTGTAAACTCCGGCAGTTAAGTTAAAAGCAGTTTGCATGGCTGAACCATTGCTCCATAAATAAGTATAGCTTCCTGTTCCGCCAGTTGCAAAAGCGGTTAATTGTCCATCACTTCCTCCAAAACAGGAGGCATTAAAATTTGTAATAACTGTTCCTGCGATTGGGGTTGGAGCTACCAATGTAAATAAGGTAGTATCATAACATGCGTTAGTTATATCATGAACAATCACTCTATAATTTCCTGCGCATAATCCATAAATGGAATCGTTTACTTGATTTCCAACTGATGCACCAGTGGATGCGTCTTGATAAAAAAAATTGTAATTCCCGCTTCCGCCAGAAACACTCATATAACCGTAGCCATTACAAGAGTTATTGCAACTTGGATTAAACATAGTTAATGTAGCCGTCATCCCAGGACAATCGGCATAAGAATTTACTGTAAATAAGGTAAATAGAGCGAATAGAATCTTTTTCATAGCAAGTAGTATTTCTAAGAAAACGCAGAAATTAAAAAGGGTTGCCTTCCTTATTACTCTTTTTAAATCTTTCGGCTTTTGATACCTTCGCAACCGGAACAACTACTTTATGGAATACAATCATACCGAAATAGAAAAAAAATGGCAGAAGAAATGGGCAGAGCAAAAAACATTTGCTGCATCCGATACTTCTGATAAACCAAAATATTATGTCCTCGACATGTTTCCCTATCCTTCGGGAGCAGGATTACATGTAGGACATCCACTAGGTTATATCGCTTCTGATATTATTTCTCGTTATAAAAGACATAAAGGATTTAATGTTTTGCATCCGATGGGATATGATTCTTTTGGATTACCAGCCGAACAATATGCCATTCAAACGGGGCAACATCCAGAGAAAACTACTCGTGAAAATATTGCGCGTTACAGAGAACAATTAGATAAAATTGGTTTTTCTTTTGATTGGGATAGAGAAGTACAAACAAGTAATCCGGATTATTATCGTTGGACACAATGGATTTTTCTTCAACTTTTTAATTCTTGGTATCATCCAAAAAATAAGAAAGCTGAAAAATTAGAAACACTTATTACTATTTTCGAAAAAGAAGGTTTCAGAGGAGAAGAGCATAATATTTTAACAGGAGAAATCGAGAAAGATCTTCATGTCTTTACTGCTGATGAATGGAAAAATTTCTCCGAAGAAAAACAACAAAATATTTTAATGCATTTCCGTCTCGCTTATTTGAGCGAAGCTTATGTCAATTGGTGTCCACAAATGGGAACCGTATTGGCCAATGATGAAGTAAAAGATGGAGTGAGTGAACGTGGTGGTTATCCAGTTGAACGAAAATTAATGAAGCAATGGAGCATGCGAATTACTGCGTATGCCGATCGTTTATTAGATGGATTAAATCAGATTGATTGGACAGAAAGTATCAAAGACGCACAGAGAAATTGGATTGGGAAAAGTGAAGGCTCTTCAATTAGATTCAAAATTTCTTCCTCCCTCTCCTTTGGAGAGGGTCGGGGTGAGGCCATAGAAGTCTTCACAACAAGACCCGATACTTTATTTGGAGTTTCTTATTTAACTCTTGCTCCAGAGTCAGATTTAGTGAATGAACTCACTACTTCCGAACAAAAAGAAAAAGTAGAAGCCTACGTGACGTTTGCTAAAAACAGAAGTGAACGCGAACGTATGGCGGATGTAAAAAATATTACTGGAGTGTTTACAGGTTCCTATGCGATTCATCCTTTTACGACGGCAGAAATTCCGGTTTGGATTGGAGATTATGTTTTGGCGGGATACGGAACAGGTGCGGTGATGGCCGTTCCTTCACATGATACGCGTGATTTTGCTTTTGCCAAACATTTCGGTTTACCCATGAAACAAGTGGTAGAAACACCTGAAGGTTGGGATTTACAAAAAGAAGCGTACGATGAGAAAAAAGGAAAAATTATTAATTCTGATTTCTTAAATGGATTAGAAGTAAAGGACGCGATTAAAAAATGTATTGTTGAATTAGAAAAAATTAATGCTGGAAAAGGAAAAATCAATTTCCGTTTGCGCGATGCCGTTTTTGGACGTCAGCGTTATTGGGGAGAACCTATTCCGATTTATTATAAGAATGGAATTCCATATGGTGTAGACGAAAAAGATTTGCCAGTGACTTTACCTGAAGTAGATAAATATTTACCAACTGAAGATGGCGAACCACCATTGGCGAGAGCAAAGAATTGGTTTTATTTAGCCTCACCCCAGCCCTCTCCCGAGGAGAGGGGGGAAAGACCAGGGTTTCAAACAGCCAATAAGAAAATCTGGAATTTATTAAAGGAGAATAGTAAAGAAAATAGAAAAAATCCTACCAATGCTGAAGAAATTTTATGGCAGAATTTAAGAAATTATAAAACAGGATTTTATTTCAGACGGCAACATGTTATTATCAATTTCATTGCTGATTTTGTTTGCTTAGATAGAAAATTGATTGTTGAAGTAGATGGAGGTTATCATGAACTATTGGAGCAGAAGGAGTATGACGAGGCAAGAACATATATTTTAGAACAATGTAATTATGAAATAATTCGTTTTACAAATGAAGAAGTGATTGATGATGTTCAAAAAGTAATTGAACGAATTAAACTTGCTTTAGAAAAACGCTCCTCAATCAAGGACGATTCTTCCTCCCTCTCCTTTGGAGAGGGTCGGGGTGAGGCCGCATTTCCTCTTGAACCTACCACCATGCCGGGTTGGGCGGGATCATCTTGGTATTTTTTACGCTATATGGATGCGAATAATTCAACTGAATTTGCCTCTAAAGAAAAAATGGAATATTGGAAAGAAATCGATTTATACATTGGAGGAGCTGAACATTCTACCGGACATTTATTGTATTTCCGTTTCTGGACAAAATTTTTAAAAGATTTAGGATATATTTCCATTGAAGAACCTGCGAAAAAGTTGATTAATCAGGGGATGATTCAGGGGATGAGTGCATTGGTTTATCGAGAAAATAATTCTGGAAAAATTTTATCACATGGACTTATTAAAGGACGAGAAACGACTCCATTGCATATTGATGTGAATATTGTAAATGGGAATGAAGTAAATATTGAATCATTAAAGAAATGGAGAGATGAATTTGCAAACGCAGAATACGAATTAGAAAATGGAAAACTAATTTGTGGAAGTGAAATTGGAAAAATGTCTAAGCGTTGGCATAACGTTGTTAATCCAGATGATATTTGTGAAAAATTCGGTGCCGACACGCTGCGTCTTTATGAAATGTTTCTTGGTCCGCTCGAAGATCATAAACCTTGGAACACGAATGGAATTGAAGGCGTTTCTCGTTTCTTGAAAAAATTATGTCGTTTGTTTGAGAATGTAACTAACGATGCTCCAACAAAACAAGAATTGAAATCACTTCATAAATGTATCAAGAAAGTGAACGAGGAAATTGAAAAATATTCGTTCAACACGGTGGTGAGTACCTATATGATTTGCGTGAATGAATTGGGAGAATTGAAATGCAGCAAGAAGGAAATTTTAGAATCATTCGTAATTTTACTTTCTCCGTATGCACCGCATTTAGCAGAAGAACTTTGGGAAAAATTAGGAAATAAAAATTCTATTTCGACAGCTACTTATCCAATTTGCAACGAAGAATATTTGATAGAAAACAATCACATATATCCGGTGCAATTTAACGGAAAGATGAGGTTCAATATCGAATTACCTTTGAGTTTATCTCCTGCCGAAATCGAAAAAATAGTTTTGGAAGCAGAAGATTCACAAAAATATCTCGAAGGAAAAACACCTAAGAAAGTGATTGTGGTACCAGGAAGAATTGTGAATATTGTTGTTTAATAGCCCCGACCTTCAGGTCGGGGATGAATTAATAAAAATAAATAAGGGCTTTAGCCCAACAGAATCATAATTTCCTAGACCTTTAGGTCAATAAATGATTTGGTTTAATGAATTGAAGCCTAAATAGGAAAATGGAAAACATCAAAGGCACTTATTGCCACTACAAAGGCAAATTATATGAGGTGATCGATATCGTTCATCACAGCGAAACACTCGAGAAAATGGTTTTGTATAAATCTCTTTATGAGAATTCCATTGGAGAATTATGGGTTCGCCCCTATGAAATGTTTTTCGAAGAAATTGAAGTGGATGGAAGAAGGGTGAAACGTTTTGAGAAGATTTAGAATTTTTGTTCCTAGTTTTTTGTTTTTCGTTGTGATTACCTGCACGTATTTCGTCATTTTTAACGAATAACGAATAACGAATAACGAATAACGAATAACGAATAACCAAAACTAACTAAACTATTTCAAAACCATCCGCATCCCTAAATGCCGGAAATTTCTCTCTAAAATTCTCCAATTCCGATTTATCTAATTCCGATTCTATAATGGTTTCTTCGTACTCCACATGCTGAATAACATCACCCTTAAAATCGATAATCATCGAATCTCCCGAATGATTGATGTTTCGTCCATCCATACCAATTCGATTCACTCCCGCCACGTAACAAAGATTTTCAATCGCTCTTGCTTTCAATAAAGTCATCCAAGGATTTCTTCTGGCTTCTGGCCAATTCGCCACAAATAAAAGTAAATCGTATGAATTGTTTTTATTTCTCGACCAAACAGGGAATCTCAAATCATAACAAATCAAAGGTTGTATTTTCCATCCTTTGTATTCAATGATAATTTTATTTTCTCCTCCTGCAAAATGATTATTTTCATTGGCCATTCTAAATAAATGTCTTTTATCATAGGTAAAAACATTTCCACTTTCATCGGCCCATATAAATCGATTGTAATTTTTATCATCTTCTTTAATCATCACACTTCCACAAACCGCACAATTCTTTTCTTTCGCTTTTGTTTTCATCCAATTCACCGTGGTTCCATCCATTCTTTCAAATAACTTTTCTGTTTGCATGGAAAATCCAGTGGTAAACATTTCGGGTAAAACAATGATATCCGCATTTTCGATTTTGCGAATCAAATTATCGAATCGAGCAAGGTTATTAAATTTCTCTTCCCAATACAATTCCGTTTGAACCAAAGCAATGTTTAGTATGGTTTTCATACTTTTTGCAATATTTCTAACGCTTTATCTATCGTTTCTTTTTTCTTAGCAAAACAAAAACGCAAAACTTTATTATCTACCTCACGATTATAAAAAACAGAAACAGGAATGCTGGCAATTTTATTTTCTTTGGTTAATCGTATAGCGAATTCGGTATCTTTTTCATCGGCTATTTTAGAATAATCCAATAATTGAAAATAGGTTCCTGCAGCAGGAGTAAAACTAAATCTACTTCCTTTCAGTCCCTTTATGAAATAATCTCTTTTCTCCTGATAAAAATTTCCTAATTCCAAATAATGAGATTCATCTTTCATGTATTCATGAAAAGCAACTTGTGCAGGAGTATTCGAGGAAAAAACAATAAATTGATGAGTCTTTCTAAATTCTACCATCAAATTTGCAGGGGCTAATACATATCCCATTTTCCACCCAGTGATATGAAACATTTTTCCAAAAGAATAAACTAAAATACTTCGTTCTGCTAATCCTGGAAATAAACATACACTCTGATGATTTTCCTTATCGAAAATTATATGTTCGTAAACCTCATCACTCAAAACAATGATTTCTGTATTATTGGTGATTTTTTCCAATTCTTTTAAATCTGATTTTTTTAAAACGGATCCACTCGGATTATGTGGAGTGTTGATGATTATCATTCTCGTTTTTCTATTCACCAATTTTTTTACTTCTTTCCAATTGATGGAGAAATCAGGATATTGTAATTCAACAAAAATACTTTTACCACCACTCAAAATTACTGCAGGATCATAACAATCATAGGCAGGAGTAAATATTAAAACTTCATCACCTTCTCTCACAAAAGCAGCGATGGCCGAATAAATAGCCTCTGTTCCTCCAGAAGTAATATTGATTTCAGTTTCGGGATTATACTCTATGTTATACGCTTTTTTTGTTTTTGCGGAAATAGTTTCTCTAAGAGAAATTAACCCTTGCATGGGAGCATATTGATTATTCCCAGTTTTCATTGATTGGTAAAACGAATCAATTAATTTCGGATCTGTTTCAAAATCTGGAAATCCTTGGGAGAGATTAATCGCGTGATTTTCCTGTGCTAATTTCGACATCACAGTGAAAATGGTAGTGCCTAACTTTGGAAGGCGTGATTGAATGGAACTGGGAAAATGTGGCATGAAGCAAATATACTGTTTTAAAAAGTTTTGTTCTGACTCAATTTTTTAGTTTTTTCTTTGTTTCTTCTCTGTTTTATCAAATCCTTTCATAAATTTGAATGAATATTAGGACATTTTATGAAAAGAATTTTGGTTTTGGGATCAATTGTAATAGCTTTTACATTCGCTGCTTGTGGAGCTGAAAACGATGCAAAAGATGTATGTAATTGCTATAAAGAGGTAATCGAATTAAAAGATGCTGATGCCGATGAAAAGATGAATGAATGTTTAGATTTGTTGGCAAAGTACCTTCAAACACATGAAGAAGCAGGAACATTGGATGAGTTTAACAAGGCTTATAATCTTTGCCGATGAAATTAATTATTGCACTAATAATCACTACTTTATTTTTTCAATCTTGCGGTTCCTCCGATCCTAAATTTTTAGCAAATGAATATTGCGATTGTGTAAAAAATGCAACTAAAGAGTCTGACTTTCAAACATGTCAGGATTTGGCTAAAGAACATAAAATCAAATTAGGAGATAATAAAGACCAACTAGAGAAATATTCCGATGAATTGGTTAATTGCACCAATGTATCAAGGTAATTTTCATTTTATTTTTTGAGAATTAAAAAATCTTTCTAATTTCGTGGCCGAAAAGTGTTAAATCAAAAAAAAATTAAAAACATGAAAAAAGTAATTTATTCTGTAGCTATCGTTGCTACAATGGCTCTTGCTTCTTGCGGAGGTGGTTCATCTATTTGTGACTGTGTTAAAATGTCAGGCGAAGCTGAAAAGGAAATGGAAGCAGCTGGCGGCGATGAGGCTAAAATCAAAGAAATTGGTGAGAAGTATAAGGCTAAAGCCGAAGAGTGTAAGAAATTAGGCGAAGGAAAATCTGAGGAAGAGTTGAAGAAAATGGCTGAAGAAGCAAAAAATTGTAAATAATCTTTTTTATTTTCAATCCGAAAAACCCCGTGTAAAACGGGGTTTTTTGTTTTAAATCGTTAAATCAATTTAAAGTTAAAACAATAAAATAGTATTAAAACCAATTTTATGAATAATAAAATTATTTTGACATTAGCTGTTTTCTCATTGCTAATTATTACATCTTGTGGTGGAGTAAAAGAAGGCTATGAAAATAAAGAATCTAAAGCACCAACCGTTTGTGAATGCATGGATGCCATGAATCAAATGATGGAAGATATGCAAGCAGTAGGAATGGATGAAGCAAAAGTTAATGAAGTAGAAGAAAAATACAAAGACAAAGTAGAAGCTTGTAAGAAACTAGGCGAAGGCTTAACTGAAGAAGAACAAGCAAAACTTCAGGAAGAAGCACGTAATTGCAAATAAATTTAAATTAATACTATTTTAATCATGAAAAAATCAATTTTAGTCTTAAGTGCTTTTATAGCCATAACTATTTCTTCTTGTGGCGGAGCTAAAGAAGGTGATGACAAAAAAGGTCCTGAACTTTGCACTTGTGTTAATGAGAAATGGGAAAATGACGAAGAAAAAGCGGCCTGTGAAGAAATGAAAAAAGAATGGGAAGCTAAATACAATGACGCCTCAGAAGACGACAAGAAAAAACTAAGGGATGAAGTGATGGCTTGTGAAGGCAAATAGATTTTATGTGGAATCATCAAGGGAAATCACATTAGGGTTTCCATTTTTTAATTAACAAATTATGAATCGCGAAGCCCTCAATCACTCCAATAAAAAGCAATTGAATATGATTAAAAATTATTTCTGGGTTTTTATTTTTACATTAACTGTAATAGTTTCTTGTGCTGAGTCCAAGCAAGAAAAAGTAAAATCAAATGAGCCTACACTTTGTGACTGCGTAAATAAAGATTACCACCAAGATGGCGATAAGGAAAAATGTGATAAAATTGAAAAGGATTTGACATTACAATTACAATCTGCTAGTCAAGAAGAAAAGGGAAATATCTTAATGAAAATTCAAGATTGTAAGGTGCAAGGTCAATATGATAATGATTAATACAACTATAAAAAGGCCAAATTATTTAATATAATCATATTATAATCAAATTTTTATATAATTTTTTATGAAATTATTTTCTTATAAAATAATTATATTAACTTAGCGCCCAATAAAAAAACCTAATAAACTATGAAAAAATTAATTTACTCTGTAGCAGTTGTTGCTGCATTCGCTTTCGCTTCTTGCGGAGGTCCATCTGTATGTGATTGCGTTAAAAACGCAACTGCTGAAAAGCCAGACGAGGCAATGACAAAGAAGTGTGCTGAAAAAATGGAAAAAGCTTCTGACGAAGAAAAGAAGAAAATGGAAGATGAAGCTGATAAATGCAAGTAATTCTCTTTTAAAAAAGATTATAAACCCTAGTTATTAAATTAGGGTTTTTTTATGCCGTGATTTTTCACTCCTTATTCAATTAACCCTTAAAATTCTGGCAACTTTTCGATAAGAACTAATTTTATCAATTTATTTTTTCATTCTTTGCTGTTTAAAAAAAATCATTACTTTTAAAAAACTAAAAACCAAAATTATCATGAAAAAATTAATTTTATCTATAGCTGTTATCACAGCTTTTGCATTAAGTTCTTGTGGCGGAAAAGATGGTGAAGATCTATCTGTTTGTGACTGCGTTAACATGAAAGATGACGCTGATGACAAGACGAAAGAAGCTTGCAAAACAATGGAAAAGGAATGGAAAGACAAGTATGAAAAGGCTTCTGATGAAGAGAAGAAGAAATTGCAGGAAGAAGTTGAAGCTTGTGAGGAAAAGAAATAATCCTTTTATATTTCAATCAGAAAAGCCTTTTACCCTGTAAGAGGCTTTTTTAGTTAATGAAATAGTTGTTTTTTTTAACATGGAGGCATAAGAATCTAAAACCATTATAAAAATTATTTAATGTTGAGTTGTTGTAGTTGCATTCGATTTCGTTTCCTGCGGAGTTCCATCTTTATGTGACTAGGTTAACATGAAAGATGACGATGATGATAAGCGCAAAGAAGCTTGTGATCAAAAAGAATAGGAAAGATAAATATCAAAAAGCATCTGACGAAGAAAAAAAGAAGTTGATGGAAGAAATCCTTGCGATTAAGGATAAGTAATAATTTTGCGTAACACTTTTCGAAAACCTTGCGAAAGCAGGTTTATTTGCAAAAGTTTTGAAATTAGAAAAAGAGAATTAACTTAGCATCAAATAATAAAAACTTAAATAATATGAAAAAATTAATTTTCTCTGCAGCTGTTGTTTCAGCTTTTGCTCTTTCTTCTTGTGGTGGTGAAATGTCGCTTTGTGATTGTATGGGTCTTAAAGATAAATACTCTACTAAAAAAGATGCTGAAAAGGAATTAGGAGAAGAAAAAGTTAAAAAGTGCATGGAAACTATTAAAGAAGCCAAGGCTGAAGATAAAGAAAAGTGTAAATAATAAACAAGCATGGCTAGAA
>JBIPLT010000160.1:0-7108 GCA_044368255.1 Flavobacteriales bacterium | reverse complement strand
ATTGGATGAAGACCGACAATATATTGAGATTGGTGCATTTGCTGGTGAAGATATGTATATGGAACACGGTGGCTGTCCTGCAGGTGGAGTAGTTGTGGTGATGGGTTATGTGAGCGGACGACAATGTTTAGTGGTTGCCAATGATGCTACCGTAAAAGCTGGCGCCTGGTTTCCAATTACTGGGAAAAAGAATTTGAGAGCACAAGAAATTTCTATCGAAAATAATTTGCCCATTATTTATTTGGTAGATAGTGCAGGAGTTTATTTGCCCATGCAAGATGAAATTTTTCCAGATAAAGAACATTTCGGAAGAATTTTCAGGAATAATGCTATCATGAGTAGCATGGGAATTACGCAAATTGCCGCTATTATGGGAAGTTGTGTGGCTGGTGGTGCTTATTTACCCATTATGAGTGATGAAGCGTTAATCGTTGATAAAACAGGAACTATTTTCTTAGCAGGTTCTTATTTGGTAAAAGCTGCCATTGGTGAAGATATCGATAATGAAACATTAGGTGGAGCTACAACACATTGTGAAATTTCGGGAGTGACGGATTATAAATGCAAGGATGATAAAGATTGTTTAGATCGCATCAAGCGAATGATGAGTAAGCTGGGTAAAACAAAAGATGCGGGATTTAATAGAGAGAAATCGATAGAGCCGAAATTAGACCCGAAAGAAATTTATGGAATTGTTCCAGTAGATCGTTCGAAGCAATATGATACAAGAGATATTATTTTTCGATTAGTAGATGATTCTGAATTTGACGAATACAAAGAAGGTTTCGGCATGTCGATTATTTGTGGTTATGCAAGAATTGACGGTTGGGCAGTGGGTATTGTAGCCAACCAAAGAAAATTAGTTAAATCGAAAAAAGGAGAAATGCAATTTGGTGGAGTTATTTATTCTGATTCTGCAGATAAAGCAGCACGATTCATTATGAATTGCAATCAAAAAAATATTCCATTGGTGTTTTTGCAAGATGTAACTGGATTCATGGTAGGTTCTCGTTCAGAGCATGGAGGAATTATCAAAGACGGAGCGAAAATGGTGAATGCACAAGCGAATTCTGTTGTTCCTAAGTTTACCATTATCATGGGTAATTCATACGGAGCAGGAAATTATGCGATGTGCGGAAAAGCATACGACCCAAGATTAATTGTAGGATGGCCAACGGCAGAAATTGCGGTGATGGGTGGTGCACAAGCGGCAAAAGTTTTAGTGCAAATAGAAGTAGCATCCTTGAAAGCAAAAGGAGAATTGATTACTCCTGCGAATGAAAAAGAATTATTTGATAAAATAAAATCGCGATACGATTCTCAAACCAATCCCTATTATGCAGCGGCGAGATTATGGATGGATGCAATTATAGATCCTTTGGAGACGAGAAAAGTAATTTCAATGGGAATAGAAGCGGCCAATCAAGCTCCAGCCACCAAGCAGTATAATGTGGGAGTTATTCAGGTGTAATGAAATTATTTGCATTTATATTAATTGGTTTTTTCGTTTTGTTTTTAAGTTGTGCGGATACAAGTGAAAACTGCTCAGTTTTCAATGAGGTAAATGCAAAAAAAACAAAAAAATAGGTAAATTTTATTCCACAATAAATAATTGGTGCTATGTAAAAAGATTAATTACTAGTTTGAAAACAAAGGGAAGAAATTTTATGACTCAACTAAATGCAATTATCTTAGATTTCCAAATGGAATTGGGTTGACCAAAATTGGAGGAACGATTGATTTTATATGTATGGTAAACTTAAGAAAATGGATTTTGAGTCAGAAATTTATATTAAATAATGTAATATTGGTTTATTGTGAGAAATGAATAAAAAATCGTTAATGAAACCCGTTAAAAATAAATTATATTCGGATATAAAATCCATTCTTGATCAAGCTCGTGGGCAGGCGGTAAAAGCAGTTAATTTTTCGATGGTGATTGCTTATTGGCAAATTGGTAAACGTATTGTTGAAGAAGAGCAAGGAGGAAATCAGAAAGCGGGTTATGGCGAATATATTTTAAAGGATCTTGCAAAGAAATTAAATAAAGATTTTGGAAGAACAATTGACGAGAGAGAACTGAGACGTATGCGGCAGTTTTTTCTGCAATTTTCAATTCGGGACGCAGTGCGCCCCGAATTGAAAAAAAAGGGTCAAAAAGAGATGCGGGACGCAGTGCGCCCCGAATTGACGTGGACTCATTACAGGCTACTTTTACGAGTAGAAAACAAAGATGCGCGAAGCTATTATTTGGATGAGTCAGTAGAACAAAATTGGAGCACACGGACATTAGAACGACAAATAAACTCGCTTTATTTTGAACGATTGTTGTCTTCTAAAAAGAAGAATGGTTTGGTTGTAAAATCAAAGAAAGAATCGGATGATGATAAACCCACCATATTAGATTTTGTAAAAGATCCATATGTTTTGGAATTTTTATCACTTCGTTCGGATGTCACTTATCATGAGAAGGAATTAGAAACCGAATTGCTAAATAAACTACAGCTTTTTCTATTGGAACTTGGAAAAGGTTTTTCATTTGTGGCTAGACAAAAAAGAATTTCGGCCGAGGATGAAGATTTTTTCATCGATCTTGTATTTTATAATTATATTTTGAAATGTTTTGTGATAATTGATTTGAAAGTGGGTAAATTAACTCATCAGGATATTGGTCAAATGGATTTGTATGTGAGATATTATGAAGAAGAAATGAAGTTAAAGACAGACAATCCCACCATTGGATTGATTTTGTGTACCGAGAAAAATGAGGCTATAGTAAAATATTCAATCTTGAAAGAAAGTCGACAAATATTTGCTTCAAAATACAAACTCATATTACCATCAGAAAAGGAATTGATAGCTGAGTTGAAATCAGAACTAAAATTGATACGAAGTAAAAACAGAAAAAAGGTTAAATGAACTACTTAGAATTTTACAAATACGAGTTAATAGAAACAGCCGTTGTTTTGTCCGTTTATATGGTTACGAAACGTTTGATGTCGAACTGGATTGATAAAGCCGCAAAGACATTTGATTACGATAAGCCGAGAGTGAAAGTAACCAAGAGGTTATTCAATATTTTACTGTTCGCTATTTCTATGGGATTTTTACTTTTTATTTGGGGAGTGAATCAAAATGAGTTAGTGTTTTTCATCACCTCCATGCTCACCGTATTGGGAATTGCCTTTTTTGCTCAATGGTCTATTATTTCAAATGTTACTGCCACTTTAGTGATTTATTTTAATCACCCAGCTAAAATTGGCGATACGATAACCATCATGGACAAAGAATTTAATATAGAAGCACGCATCAGTGATATTGGAATGTTTTTTATGACCTTGAAAACAGCCGAAGGAGAAGTGATTACTATACCGAATAATTTATTTATTCAAAAAATGGTGAAGGTGAAAAAAGCGTAGTTTTTTAAATTTTCTCCTCCAATTTTCCTTTAAATCACAAATTAAATATTAGTTAAATCAATTAGTTAACAGTTTTTATGATATAAATATTTTGATATATGATAGTAATACTATTATATTTGTAAAGATAATAACTATTAATGCATAATTTACTTACCAATATTCATATCAAAGTAAACGAGAAGCTTTATTTAAAAGATCCGGAGTCGAGTGATTTGGGTAAAAAAATTCTTCAGGGAAGTGTTGTGCTCATTCATAAAATAGGTTTTGAGCATTTTACTTTTCAAAAATTAGCTAAGTTGGTTAAAACAACAGAGGCTTCCATTTACCGATATTTTGAAAGTAAATCTAAACTACTTCTTTATCTCACTAATTGGTATTGGGCTTGGATGGAGTATCGTTTAATTTTTGAAACGGCTAATATTCCTTCTGCAAAGAAAAGATTAGAAATTTGTATTCAAATTTTAACCGAAGAAAAACCTGAATTGAAATCGGAGTTATTTGATTATAGTAAGCTTCATCAACTAGTAATGATTGAATCATCTAAGTCGTTTCTATTAAAAGAAGTTGATCAAATTAATAAAGAAGGTGCCTATTTAAATTTAAAAAAGGTAGTGGCTTTTTTCGCGAATATTATCAAGGAACTAAATCCTAGTTACAAATATCCACAAATGTTGGTTTCTACTATCATAGAAGGAATCCATCAGCAGCGATTTTTTGCCAACCATTTACCTCGATTAACCAATTCTATAAAAGGTGAAGATTCAATTTCTCGTTTTTATAAAGATTTACTTTTTAAATCAATTGAAAAATGAGCGCAAAATTAAATCAGAATTTTAAACTATTATTTTTGCTCAGTTTTTGTATGCTGTTTTTTTTGAAGAGTTTTACAGGTTTTTCTTTTAGCAAAATTGACGCACCATATATTTTGATGGAATCTACAGACGAATCGGAGTCTGAATCAAATGAGAAGATTACAGAAGGAACGGTGGAATGCGAAGATTTTAGTCATCATTCAATTTTTATGCTGTTTGTTAATTTTAATAAAAACATCCATTTTCTATTTTATAATTTTCACTGGTCTTTTTCTTATATCGAGGGTATAGAATTACCTCCCGAATCCTGATTTTTATCAATAGAATTCGTAAGAATTCATTTTATCTTTATAAAAATTTAAAAATTATTTTCAAATGAAAATTTATAGTGAGGTTTTAGCACCTGCAAAGCGTTTATGGAATTTATTGAAATTAGACCAGAATGAAATAAGAAATATTTATGTTTATTCTATTTTAGGCGGATTAATCAGTCTTTCGTTACCCTTAGGTATACAAGCCATAATTAGTTTTATTCAGGCGGGTGAAATTAGCACTTCTTGGATTATTCTTGTATTGGGTGTTATTGTAGGTGTTTTAGTGGTGGGTTTATTACAAATTCTTCAATTACGTATTTCAGAGAATTTGCAACAGAAGTTGTTTATTCGAAATGCCTTTGAGTTTGCCAATGTAATTCCTGCTGCTGATTGGAACCATATAAATGATAGGAGCACTGAATTAATGAACCGATTTTTGGATATTACCTCTGTTCAGAAAGGAATTTCAAAATTGATTTTAGATTTTTCTGCAGCCAGTTTGCAAATACTATTTGGATTAATTTTATTATCGTTATATCACCCACTTTTTATTTGGATGGGGATAATGTTTGTTGTGCTTTTTATTTTCATGTTCGTTTATCATTTTAAAGAAGGAATTAAAACTAGCTTGAATGAGTCTAAACATAAATTCAAAATTCTTTCTTGGTTAGAAGAAATGGCGGCCAATATTCCGATGGTTAAAACTAATATCCATTCTGATTTTCATTTAAAAAGAACAGATAAACATGTAATACAATATTTAGAAGCACGTGAAGATCATTTCAAGGTTTTGAAAAAGAAATATTATTCAATGATTGCTTTGAAAATTTTTATGATAAGTGGCCTGCTTATCATCGGAGGTTTATTGGTTATTCAACAAAGTATGAATTTGGGTCAGTTTATTGCAGCCGAAATTATCATTATTCTTTTAATGAGTTCGATTGAAAAGCTCATGAGTATTTTGGAAGTACTTTATGATGTGCTTACTGCTCTTCAAAAACTTGGTGAGGTGACCGAACTGAAGTTAGAAAAGAGAACAGGGATGACTTTTCCCGCTATTCTCACAGATTCAAAATTTGCACTTAAAGTTCCTATTGCGAATCAAAATGGTTTTGATTCAATTTCTTCTGAAGAAAATGATTTTGTTTCTCTCAAAGGAAATCAAGTGGAGATAAAGCATTTGATGGATACCATTGCAGGTTTAAATGATTCTAGTCAAAAAATTATTTTTAATGAGCTCAATCTTTCCAGTTATTCTATTTCGGAATATAGAAGAAATGTTTATTATTCTCGTCATCGAATGGATGTGTTTGAAGGAACGTTAATGGAGAATATTTCTTTAAATAACGAAAAAATAACTATTGAAGAACTTGATCAAGCGCTTTTTTATTCCGGGCTTAAAACTGAAATCAACAAGCTAAGTGGTGGATTATATCATGAAATTTCACTTTTTAATAGAGAAGAAAAGCTTTGTGCTAAAATTGGTTTAGCACGTGCATTTTTATCACGATCTCCAATAGCACTTTTTTATGAATCATTTATTCATTTAAATGAAAAAGAAATTGAATTTTATTTAGAGGGATTTAAAAAACATAATAAAGGACTTGTTTTTGTTTTTTCTAATCAAACTATCCCGTCTCATTTGTTTAATAAAACGCTTCAAATTTTTTAGTCATGGAATACATTAATAAAAAATATAGTTCAAAAACGGATGATAGTTATGAATCCGTTAAATGGATGAAATCGCTTTCTCAAAAAAATAGAACAAGAAGAGTAATTCTTTTTATTTTTTTTGGAATACTTTGTATTTTCTTTTTGCCTTGGACACAAAATATTCAATCCAAAGGTAAAGTAACCACTTTTGACCCTAAAAGCCGTCCACAAACTATTCATTCGGTAATTGCTGGTCGAATAGAAAAATGGTTTGTTAAAGAGGGCGATAAAGTTAAAAAAGGAGATACTATTCTTTTTATCTCTGAGGTGAAGGAAGATTATATGGATCCTAATTTAATGGAGAGAACAAAAGATCAATTGAATTCAAAAGAGAATACGGTGAAGTCGTATATGGGAAAAGCGAATTCTTTGGATCAGCAAATTGACGCTTTGATTGATACGCGAAATTTAAAATTGCAACAAGCCGTAAATAAAGTGCAACAGATACGTTTGAAAATTGTTAGTGATAGTATGGATTATGAAGCAGCAAAATCCAAAACATTGATAGCAAAAGATCAATATGTTCGAATGGAAGAGTTAAATAAACAAGGATTGAAATCACTCACTGATTTGGAAAATCGTAGGCTTGTTTATCAAAAAGCTCAAGCAGAAATGATTTCGCAAGAGAATCAACTCTTATCGATAAGAAATGAATTAATCAATGCGCAAATAGAATTTACTTCCCTAAATGCTCAATATAGAGATGATATTGCTAAAGCTGAATCAGAAAAATTTGCTGCTTATTCTGATATGTATGATGCCGAAGCGGTAGTTACTAAATTGCAAAATCAATTCATGAATTATTCAGTTCGTAATGGAATGTATTATATAACAGCACAACAAGATG
>JBIPLT010000020.1:0-20747 GCA_044368255.1 Flavobacteriales bacterium | reverse complement strand
GAATATAACCATTCGTTATACAAATCAAAATAACTTTTTGTTTCTAAAATCACCACTCCACTAGTGGTATCACCATATTTCGCAGGAACTCCTCCAGTATACACCGTCATACTTCCTATAGCAGCACCCGGAACATTTCCAATGGTCGACATTTTTACTCCATCCACAAAGTATACAGAAGCATCCGATCTTCCTCCACGCATATAAGCATCTTTTCCATTTTCACTTACTACGATATCCGATGTCATACTTTGTAAAAGTTTTTTCGGGCTTCTTAAATTCGGATTGTTTTTTAGATCCTTATATGTAATGGATTTTACTGAGGTTTCTTCTGGATTGATTAGTTTTTCTCTTAATCCAGTAGCAATCGCCCCTGGCCCGAGTGTAATACCGCCTTCAGTCATCACTAAATCATTTTCAAAGGATGTCATATTTGGATTTACTGTTATTGGTTTCATGATGGTATCTTTACCAATGAAAGTTACAGTTAAATTATAAGAACCAGGACTTACTGGTTTAATCACAAATCTTCCATCTACATCGGTGGCGGCTCCAAGAATTTCACCTCCCACTTTTATAAATACATTAGCTCCAGGTTGCCCGAATGCCTTTGTAGAATCTTCCCAAACTCTACCACGAATTTCTCCGTAGCTTCCTTGGGCATTTACTTTTTGCGCGGTGAAAAAAACCGATGCAGCCATCAGCATACTTGTGATTAAAACTGCTTTTTTTGTCTTTTTCATAATCATGTGTTTTTAAATTAATAATTGTGTTTCTCTATAGATGTAAGAAATGGAGAGATTCCATAAAAGAGAAATGAATAATTTAAGAAAATGTAAAATGAATATTGCAAGACACTTTATTCCAGCTAGATAAAGCTTAAAATAAATTTATTAGAAATAATTTAATGAGGTAATTTTTTCGTCTAGCCTTCGACCTTTTATCTTTTTGTCATCCGGAGCGATGCACTGAGTTTATCGAAGTGTAGCTTCAAGTCTTCGAGAAGCGTATCGAAGGATCTAAACTTCCTCCGCAACTACTTCCGTCACTTCTGGCATCATTTGCTTCAGTAAAGTTTCTATTCCTTGCTTTAAGGTAGCTTGTGAAGAAGGACAACCACTGCATGAACCTCTCAATATCACACTCACTTTTCCTTCATCAAATGATTTATAGTGAATAGCGCCACCGTCATTTTCTACTGCTGGACGAACATACTCATCCAAAATTCCCATAATTTTTTTATCTATTTCTGATAATGAATCTGGATTGATTAATTGAACCGTATTAACCGGTTTTTCGTCTTTTTTTACAGGAGGAATTTCTGTTACTGCCCATTCATTGTTCCGCAAATAATCAGAAACAAATTCACGTAATTCCATCGTAATATATTCCCAAGCGATTGAATCGTTTTTAGTAATGGTTACAAAATTCACCGCAATAAAAACCGATTTCACAAATGGAAATTGAAATAACTGTTCGGCTAAAGGCGAAAATCCTTTGGCTTCAGCTTTAGTCATAAATTCAGCCACGGCATCGTGTTGAATCATCAATCGATTAGCCACAAATTTCATCGTAGCTGGATTCGGAGTCATCTCCGCATATATGGTGGTCGGGTAAGTTTTAGTTGTTTCCATGCCTCAAAATTAAGGAATCTACTAATGTGATGAACTTTATTCTCTATTTAAGCGTTAAAATATCTTAAAACCCTTAAAGGTTAGTCAGGTTTATCCTAAATTTGTATGAAATGAAACGCACTTCCACATCCATTCTTAGTGTTTTTATGGTGATTGCCATTTTGGTGAACACCGCTGGAGTTACCGTTTATAATCATTTTTGTAGCGAAGAAGGCGAAACAACTCTCAGCTTTACTCAAGAAGATAATTGCTGCGAAAACAAATATGAAAAAATCAATAAGGAAGTAAAGCATGCTTGTTGTACAGATAAAGAAAATTCCATTTCTAAACTAGAAGATAAAGGATGCTGCTCCCAAGATGCCTTTACGGCGCAATGGAAAATTGATTCTTATAGTTTCAAAAAAAATATTCTTATTTCTTCTCCCATCATTTCTGTTGCGGTTATCATTCCAGCATTTAAATTAAATATTCTTCCTACTGATTTAATTGCTGAGATAAATTCTCCCCCCTTAATTATTCCTCCTGGAGATATTCTTCATCTGCATTCTGTTCTGATTATTTGATTTGGTCTTGAGTCACGAAATGTGTACTCAGTGGAAATCTCCACATTTTTAATTATTAATTTTTAATTATTAATTTCTCATGACCAGAAAAATAATTTTTAATATACTTCTACTTTTCCCTTTTCCGCTCTTCTCGCAAACCATTACGGGAACAGTGGTAGAAATCATTAACGAAAAGAAAATTGCCGTTCCTGGAGTAAATATTTACGATCCTAGTGATATGGTAGGCACTGTTACAGATAGGGAAGGGAGATTTAAATATCAAGGAAAGAGTTTTCCTCAAACGATTGTATTAAGTTATATTGGTTATGCCAATGATACAGTTACTATTCCTGAACCGGGAGAATATGAATTCGTATTAAAAGATTTTCGTGAATTAGATGGAGCGGTAGTAACGGCAAGAAATCTGTCTACTCAAATAAGTATGATTCGCCCTATCAATCTCGAAACAATGACCAAGGGCGAATTGAAAAAAGCGGCTTGTTGTAATCTTTCCGAAAGTTTCGAATCAAATGCGTCAATCGATGCCGTTTACAGTGATGCGATTTCAGGATTACGCACGATTCAAATGTTAGGTTTGAGTGGAATTTATATTCAGAATCTCACAGAAAATACGGCTATGAATAGAGGACTTTCTGCTTCTTATGGTACCACTTTTATTCCTGGCCCTTGGGTAGAAGCTATTCAAATTACAAAAGGAGCCGGTTCGGTAGTGAATGGTTTCGAATCAATGAGCGGACAAATAAATATTGAATATTTAAAACCAGAAGAAGAAGATCCATTTTATATCAATTTATATGGAAATGTGATGGGGCGCGCAGAAGCGAATTTACAATTGGCAAATTCTTTAAATGAAAAATGGAGTACGATGTTACTGGCGCATGGTAATGGTAATTTTACTAAAAACGACCAAAACAATGATGGTTTTTTGGATAATCCATTATCAAAACAAATTAATGTGATGAATCGTTGGAAATATCAATCCAAAAAAATAGAACAGATTTATCTTTTCAGATTTATGGATGATGATCGAAATGGAGGACAAGTAAATTTTAATCCTGCTAATCCTTTGGACTCACAAACTTTTTATGGAACAGGAATTCATAATCGTCAGTATGAATTCTTATTTAAGAACGGATTTCTTTTTCCTGAAGAAAAATTTCGCACAATGGGATTCATTGCTTCTGCCAGGCGACAGGAATTGAATTCTTTTTACGGAATAAGAAAATATACTGGTGTGAATAATCAACTAAATTCAAGTTTACTTTTACAAGACATCATCAAAAACTCTTTACATAATTATAAAACAGGATTAAGTTTTATTTATGATGATTACAATGAGTCGTTTAATGATTCTGTTTTTACCAGAGAAGAAATTATTCCGGGAGCATTTTTCGAATATAATTATTCTACTCCGCGTTTTTCTTTTTTATTGGGAGGAAGAGGAGATTACCATAATTTATATGGATTAAAACCAACGGGAAGATTGCATCTGCGTTTTTCTCCAGATCCTAAAACAACTATTCGTGCATCTGCAGGAACAGGATTTCGTACGGCTAATATTTTTGTAGAAAATAGCTCAGTGCTTGCATCTTCTAGAATCGTAAACGTAGATGAACGATTAAATCCAGAAGAATCATTTAATTCTGGAGGAGGAATAACTCGTAGATTTTTCTTGTTTGATCAGGAAGCAACATTGAATATGGATTATTATTACACGTATTTCTTCAATCAAGTGGTGATGGATTTAGACCAAAATCCACAAGAAGTTCATTTCTATAATCTGCAGGGAATTTCTTATTCACACAGCGCACAAGCTGATTTAGATTTTGGATTTACTGAAAATTTAACGGCTAAATTATCCTTCAAATATTATGACGTAAAAACAACTTATTTGGGAGAGTTGTTAAGCAAACCTCTATTGGCGCAAACCCGATTTATGCAAAGCGTGAGTTATAAAACAGAAAATAAAAAATGGAAATTTGATTATATCGGAAATTGGTATGGAAAAGCAAGATTACCAAATACTGATGCCAACCCTACTAACTTACAAATGCCAGTAAAATCCAAAGATTATTACATCATGCATTTTCAAATTACCTACACTAAAAAATTATTCGATTTTTATGTAGGTGCAGAAAATATTCTAAATTTTATACAGAAGGATGCTATTATTGATTCTCAAAATCCATTTGGAAATTATTTTGATGCATCATTAATCTGGGGACCAATGAATGGAAGAAATTATTATGTAGGAATTCGTTACGCTATAGCGAAAAAGAAAAAGGAGGAATGATTTTTAGTTGGTAAATAATAGTTCAAAAGTTTTAGATTGAATATATTTTTGACCGCTTCGTCTCGAAGATTCACCACCGCCCCGTCATCCTGAGGTATCTCAGGAAAGGGGAGGAGCAAATACAAGCGGGTTTAAAAATGCAGTATTTAATTAAAGAAGTTTGTAAATATTGCTAATTTTTGTTTCGGAGACTTTCTTGCTCTTCCCCTTTCCAAGGGGAAGTAACCGCAGGGGGAAGGGGTCTATTTCCTAAAATTCCTCAAAGGAACTTCAATACCCATTCCACCCGAATAACCTAAATTAGGTGTTGCCTTATACAACAAATGCACAGATCCATAAGGATGAATATTAAAATATTTCATTTTAAAATGTAAGCCTAAACCTACATTTCCTCCAATGTAAAATCTTTTATATCCAGAATCTTTACCATACATATCTAGCCAAAAAGGAGATATAGAAGGAGTAATAAATAGTTTATCATTAATTCGTAATGGAAACGAAACGCCATCAGGTAATAATGATGATAAAAGCAAAACCCAAGCTCCTCTATTTATATTTCCATTTAAAATAGATGCAGAAAATAAAAGTGGACCTAACGGTAACCACATCGAAGTAGAAAAATATCTTTTCCCAAAATGTAAATGCCAAGAAAGCGCAACATTTTTATGTACAGAAGTTTTTAGTGTTAATCCGTAGCCTGTTCTTGTGGCAAATTCAGGATATTCAATATACATTCCTGAAACACCCAAACTAAATTCATTATCTTCATATAATCCATCATTGGGATAATCTGAAGATTCCTGAGATTTACCGCTAGTAAAAATAGATAGGATTAGAATGAATAGTAAAAAATATTTCATCATTCAAATATAATTAATTTCTAAAAGAAAGCGCGAACTTGCACACCACCTGTATGAATTATTCCATTCGTTTCCGTTTTTCTTCCGGAATAGTTTAAATTCAACTGCATATTTTTATTGATAGTTCTTTGTAAAGTGAGCGACCAGGTATAATTATTTCCTGGCTTTAAAGAATTAAGCATTTCAAAAGCCAATGAACTATTGGTGTTTCCATTATATTTTATTTGAACAAAATTAAAATTGGCAAGAAGACTTCCTTTCTCGGTGGTGTTATATCTAATTTCTGCTCCTACATCCGAAATAAAGGCTTGTTCTCCTCCAGATTCAGGAATATTTTTTTTATCCGAATATTCATATTTTAATGAAACCCGCAATTTCGCATCCGGTTGATAACTGATTTTAGGTGACGCTGTAAAATAGGTAATCGCATAATTTCTTCCCGTTAAAAAATCGGATGCATTTTCTTTTTCTCCCCTATCAAACTTCGATTGAAATAAAATCATTCTCGTTATATTCCATCTCATATTTAACTGATGAAATACAGTAGTTCTAGAATCAAAACCGTTCGACAACAAAACTTTATTTCGTGAATCTTGAAAGGTATAATCCATGCCAAAAATGGGAGAGCTTCGGTTGAAGAAAAATGAATTTCGCAACGAAGTTCCTAACGATAGCAAGCTAGTATCGGCAATTTCTTTTAAAAGTGGATTATAGGCATCTAATCGTTCGGTGGCATTTGTTTTTCTATCTATTCTATAGGCAGTTTGATTACTGAATTTGGAAATTATTTTTAAAAAACCTTTTTTATTCGACCAAATTTGATTCGGATTTAAATTTAAACTTTGACTAAATTGATTAGTATAGGTTCTAACATAATCACTCGTGGGTACAAATGTTCTGATGTAGGAGGCCTGATCAGAATATGCAGCTATTTCAAATTCATTTAATTCTTTTATATTATTTGAATTATAATCCACCCAAGTGTAAACACCTTGCCCAACCGGAACTTCAATGTAAATAAATTCTTTTTTCAATTCTAATCCCGTTCCAATTTCATAAAAAGTATTCGCTAAAAATGCTCCTTTCCACGCCTTTAAATCATATTCTACTCTTCCTAAAATCGTTTGATCTGCTCTCTGAGAAGTAAGAGTGGAATCTCTAATTTGAAGATCACGATAAGATGCTTTTAATCGAATTTGATTTTTTGGATTTTTTAAGAGTTCTAATCCACCACCATATTGATTGGCTTTGGCGTAAACGGAAAGTAAATTGTTTTTTTCTTTCCAGTCATATCGTTCTCGATAGAATAATTGCCACGTATTTCCAGAAGTATCCGATGAAGATAAATTTGCTTCCCAATCATAAAATTGATAGCTGTTGGCTTTAAGCGTATCGCGCGATTCGGTGTAATATTTATTTAATTCATGCTCATCCCTAAAACTGATTTTTATTTTTCCGATTTTCTGACTGATATTTGCTTTATGTCTTAAGAAGGAAGTATTGTAAATTCCACTTGTACTCAATAAACTTCCATCCACAAGGGCAGAAAATTTTTTATATTGAATAGTTGAATTTGTTTTATGCATAAAACCTTTATAATCGTTTCCCGCGATAAATGAATTAAATGCATATTCTGTTTTTCCCCATTTTTTTTGCGATAGCTCTAACATTCCTTCAGCGATATATTGATCACCAATTAATTTTGTATTTAATACATTCCAGTTTCTCTCAAACTCTACCGCTCGAAATCTTTCCAAAGGACTAAATCCACTATTAATCATTTCTAATTGCGCTTTGGATTTTAATAGCAATGGGTTTTCTTTTTTCTGCAATGAAGAAGTTTGTTCAAAGAAAATCTTTCCACCAAAGCCAGCATCATCTTCATCATTAATTTTAGAAAAAGTATTTTGATCGTATTTGGTATAGGCAGTTTCTATTCCCATTTTTGATTTTTTATTGAAAGCATGTTCCCAGCCTGCTGTTACCATTTGCCTTTGTTTTGGCGTTGAAAGTAAAGCAACAGGAGCGTAGTTTCCATGATGAACTATAGCTAAACCAATTGTATCTGGCGCTACCCATTTAAATGTTTTTCCTAGTGCAGTGAATTCACTTTGAATATAATCTCCATTGTTGTTGCCAACAAATGAAAAATTGATTTTATATTGTGCACTATCTGGGTTCACAGAGAAAACAAACACGGAATCGTAGTTTAAAGAATCCACCAGTTTATACAATACAAGGTTAGTAGAAAATTCAACTTCTTCTACACTATTACTCACTGCTAAATCCAAACTATCACCAATGATGGAAAGTAAATCTTTTTGAGAGGTACTTAATGTTTGTTGCAAGGGTTGATTTTTGGCATCTTGTTCACTATACGCATTTAAATAAATTTTATTTTTAGTGTTAATCCACTCTGTGTTGGCAAAGAAAATAGATCGCGCATAATTTTTATCCGAATATTGAAATTCAACCACAATCCTTCTATCTTTTGTAATTAGTTTATTGGTTGTAAAAGTTATTTCAGAAGTATTATAATCAATAATGTAATCATTTTCTTGGCCTCGTTCCAATAATTCTCCATCTATAAAAACCCTTTCTGTTCCTGCTAAAACAATAATGAATAATTCATTTTCTCCACCTCTTAATCTATACGGCCCTTGATTTCCTTCCACACCTTGTATTACATTTCTAGCAAATTTCCCTTTGGAAACGGCCACACCAGTATTCATTCCAAATTGATATTCTTCTTTATTTTCGGGTTTTACCATTCTGCTATACGTGGCTCCCTGCGCTCGTTTATTATAATTCATAAAATAACCCATAGGTCTTTTCATCCAAAAATCTCCCGCTATAAGTGAATTATTTTTATCATAAACTTTAATAAATACCTGATCGAAATCTTGTAGCTGCTGAGTGTTTCCATCTGGTTGAATAGGAATATTATTATCGGTAATCGAGGCGGAAATATTTACATCCTCACTAATTTTTCCAGATAACTCTAGATTTAGGTTAGAGTTAACAGATAAATCCTGATTATTTCCAAAACTTACACCTCTCGAAATACTTCCGCTTTTTGTCAACCCTTCTGTATAGAAAAAATCAGATTTGATCTCCGATGGTTTGTAATTAAAAATATCCGGATTATTTACATCTGGATTATTGGTTTGGAGATTTTTATTCTGATAAATTTTCGTAGCACTAAATTGAACTGTCCGATAACTAATTTCAACAGAATCAATTTTTGGATATTTTTCGCGAAATTTTGTTTCATGGAAAGTTAATGAAGAAATGACTGGATTAAGAATGTAAAACGTTGTATCCACTTTTTCACCACTAATTTTCATTTCAAAAGTTGATTTTAAAATGCAAAGCGTATCAATAGTCAGTTTATTCGAATGAACAGGAATTTTTTTGGTTTGTTGATTATATTGCGCGTGAATTTCACTTGGTAATTGAAATATTACCAGCAAAAACCCGAAGCCATAAATCAAATGTTTAATCAAAATAGGATGTAAAAATTTAAAGTTAATGGCATTTTAGATAGGTGACTCCGAATATTTGAATAATTTTGGCTATATTAATTACGTAAAATGGCAACAAAAATTATATCCTATAATGTGAATGGTCTTCGCTCGGCATTATCAAAGGATTGGTTAAAATGGTTGAAAGCAGCCAACCCTGATGTGATTTGTCTGCAAGAAATTAAATGTTTCCCTGAAAGTATCGATCAACAGCCGCTATATGATTTAGGCTATAAGACATTTTGGAATCCTGCCAAAAAGCCTGGTTATAGTGGGGTCGCTCTATTTTGTAAAAAAGAACCCGATCATGTGGAATATGGTTGTGGAATAAAAAAATACGATGATGAAGGAAGAATAATTCGAGCCGATTTTGGTAAATATTCATTTATGAGCACTTATTTCCCTTCTGGAAGTAGTGGTGATGAACGACAGGTATTTAAGATGGAATTTCTTGCGGATTTTAGAAAATATATCACGGAATTACGCAAAAAGAGGGAGTTTTTAGTGATTTCTGGGGATGTAAATATTTGTCATAAACCTATCGATATTCACAATTCAGTTTCCAATAAAAACTCATCAGGATTTTTGCCCGAAGAACGAGAATGGATGGATCAATTTACAGGTGATGGTTTCATTGATTGTTTCCGAGAATTTAGTCAGGAACCACACCAATATTCATGGTGGTCTTTCCGTTTCAATGCTCGTGCAAAGAACCTCGGCTGGAGAATTGATTATAATTTAGCAACCGAAAATCTTAAGTCTAAACTTAAAAAAGCAGCTATTTTTCCAGATGCAAAGCACTCCGATCATTGCCCAGTTATGGTAGAAATTGATATTTGATTTTTCACCTATTTAGCCAATTGAGCAGAATTCTAACTTCAAAGTTAAATTTGTTCGGAATTCAGTTATCTTTGCAATTGCATCATTTACAAAAATCTACAAAGATTAACCGCATAGCTTTTAATCATACGATTGAAAAACAAAGAAACATGATTAGAAAAATACTACCATTTTTTTTCGCCCTTTTGATACTTTCATCTTGCGGTGTAGGTGGTAAAAAAGAAGAAGGTCCAATTATCAGACCTGCAAAAGGCGGAGTTTTCTACGGAGGAATTTTCAAAATTAATGAAGTGGAAGATTTTAAAAATCTATTCCCATTAAGCATCAATGACGCCTCTTCTTTCAGAATTGCTGGTCAAGTTTATCAAGGATTATTAAAGTTGGATCAAGCAACATTAGAAGTGATTCCTAGTCTTGCTGCTAGCTACACTACCAATGAAGATGCAACGAAGTATACTTTCAAGCTACATAAGAGCGTAAAGTTCCAAGACGATGCTTGTTTTCCAGATGGAAAAGGAAGAGCATTCACGGCGAAGGATGTAAAATATTGTTTCGACCGTATTTGTACCGCCTCTAGCGATAATGTGGTTTATTGGCTTTTTCAAAATAAAGTGAAAGGTGCAAAAGAATATTATGAATCTACCAAACCAGGGAATAAACCCATCAGTGGTGGAGCAGAAGGAATAAAAATAATTGATGATTATACTATTGAAATTGAATTAAATTTTCCATTCTCCGCTTTCCCAAAAATTATTGCTCACTACGGTTGTTGGATCTTTCCTAAAGAAGCGTATGAAAAATACAAAGATGAAATGCGTGTGCAAATGGTGGGAACAGGCCCATTCATTCGCCAAACAGTGAAAGATGAAATGGTGCTTTTAAAAAGAAATCCAAATTATTGGGAAAAAGATGAACATGGTAATCAATTGCCTTATTTAGATGGAATAAAATATACTTTCAAAGATCAAAAGAAAACAGAGTTTTTAGAATTCAACAAAAAGCATCTGGATATGGTATGGAAATTACCGGTGGAAGAAATTCAATTTATTTTAGCTAATCGTGATAATGCCTCTACCGGAAATTCATCAAGAATTTTGCAAGAAGCACAAGCTTTAGCTGTTCAATTTTATGGTTTCCAAACACAAGGTGAAATTTTTAGTGATAAACGAGTGCGTCAAGCTTTCAATTATGCTATAGACAGAGAGAAATTATGTACGTTCACTCTTCAAGGTGAAGGTCGCCCTGCAACTTATGGTTTCGTTCCTCCTTATACTGGATATCCCTATCAAAATATTACCGGATATGATTATAACCCATCGAAGGCAAATTCCTTAATGGCCGAAGCGGGTTATTCAAATGGAAGAAATTTTCCTGCTTGTACATTGTATTTTAATAGCGGAGGTTCTACCAATGAACTTTTAGCGGTAGCCATTCAAAATGAACTAAAAGAAAATTTGAATATTGATGTCACTATTCAAATGATGAAGCAAAAGCAATTAATTGAATATTTCGAATCAGGAAAAGCAGATTTTTGGAGAGCAGCTTGGATAGCAGATTATCCAGATCCAGAGAATTTCTTAAATATGTTCTATGGAAAATATGTGCCAGAAGATAAAACAGAAATTTCATTAGTGAATGTTGCGCGTTACAAGAGTGATGCCTATGATGCCTTGTATGAACAAGCATTACGTGAAACGGATGAAACCAAGCGAATGGAACTCTTCGCGCAATGTGATCAAATAATTATTGACGATGCCGTGGTGATGCCTATTTATTACGACACCTATCAGCGTTTAATTCAAACTAACATTGCCAATTTCCCTATCAATGCAATGGAATACCGTGATTTTACAAAAGTGTATTTTGTGAAAGAAAAGAAGAAGAAAGTTAAAAAGTAATTTCTTAAATAATTAAAAAGCTTCGTCACTGAATTGAATTTAGAATGATGAGGCTTTTTTTATTGAACCCATTTACAAAGTTCTTCTCCCGTAAAAGGTAAAATAGTTTCATAAATCGGAAAATCTTTTGAGCTAGTCACTTGAAAAAATACAGGATGGGCAAACTTATTTTTATATCTTTTTGTTAAATCTGTTTTAATGGAATTTTCATTTATCACAAGATTTTGCGAATGCTTTTCTAAATAATGATATTGAAAATTCTTTTCTCCATAAGAATCTAAAACACGATGTAATTGATACTGGAAAACCAATATTTCACTTTTCTGACGAATCAATAAAAATCCTTCTTGTAAATAATTAGGAAGTAATCCAAGTATGTCGAGTTGAATTTCTTTTTTAATTTCTGAAGCTTCCTGCGAAAAATCAAAATAACAATGCGAAATTTTTTGATGTGAAAATTCGATAATCTTGATCCAATCTTCAAATTCAGCACTATCATTTCTTTTCCCATAGTTTAAATCACCCGTTTTTAAATCTACACTGATTAATTCTTTTCTAAAGGAACCATCTAAATTTTTTTTAGTATTCAAAAAATTTCCAAGTGTAATTTCATGCCATTTCAATTCCTCGATATGCGGGTAAATTTTATGCTCAATCAACTCTTTTTGCTTTGCCTGTAAATACCCCAACAATTGGTATTTTTTGTATTCAATGTCAAAATTTGGTTCCGTAAACCAGTCAGGTTGAAGTTTCATACCGTCTTTTTGACTATTAATAACGTATTGTTTAAAAAAAAGGTTCCATTTCTGTGATGAATAAGCATTTTGAAATCACATTTGTGATAACAGATTCAAAAAAATAATTCATATTTACAGTTAATTAGAAATCCAAATTATGAAAAAAAATTATTTTCTATTTTTATTATTGGCAGTCGCCTTATTTCAAGCTTGTGTTCCTGCTCGAAAATTCGAAGAAATGGAAGCAAAATCCAAAGCTTGTGAATCAAGTTTAAAATCATCACGAGACTCATTACGTAAATACACCGAGAACTCAGCCGAAATTAACCGAGAATTAGCTGAGTTGAAAAAATCAAACACCGTATTAGTTCGTGATACTGCTTTGTTAGGATCTTCTTATCGTCAACAACGTGAACAATACAATTTGATTAATGAACTGAATAAAGAAATCAGGGCTCAATTAGAATTATTGCGTAAAGGAAGTGAAGATGATGCAAAAAAATTGACATCAGAATTAACCATGACTCAATATGAACTTCAAAAGAAAGAAGACGAATTGAAATTATTAGAAAAAGATTTGAATGCTAAAAAAGCGGATTTGGAAGCAAAACAAAAGCGTATTGATGAATTAGAAGCATTATTGAAAAAACAAGCAGACGCGGCAGAATCGCTTAGAGCTAAAGTGGCAGATGCTTTACTAAGTTTTAAGGATAAAGGATTAACTGTTTTAGAAAAAGACGGAAAAGTTTATGTGAGCATGGAAGCAAAATTACTATTTGCATCTGGGAGTTATGCTGTTGACAAAGATGGGAAAGACATCTTGATTAAATTGGCAAAGGTTTTAGAAACACAAACCGATTTAGATATCGTGGTTGAAGGACATACCGACACGGATAAACTGAACGCTTCAACTACACCAAAAGACAATTGGGAATTATCAGTTCTCCGTTCTACATCTGTTGTAAAAATCATGCTAGAAAATTCTAAAATGGACGTGAAGAAAATTACTGCAGCTGGTCGTAGCGAATACATTCCAGTAGATGCTACTGATAAAGCTAAAAACAGACGAATTGAAATTATTTTGATGCCGAATTTGGATGCACTTTATAAATTGATTGAAGGGAAATAGACTTTGTCATCCTGAACATAGTGAAGATTTAAACTGATACTAAAACGCCTCTGAAAAGGGGCGTTTTTTATTTCAAGTCAATATTTAAATACGTTTGGGATAAAATTATACCGATGTGACATTTAAAATAGTCCAACCCTGTTTTATTATTTAAGTCATAACTAAATGTCAATCTGTATTAACCATTGTAATTTTAAATTTTATTTAGGACTAAAATTTAAATACAATTGGTATTATTCCTTGGTTAAAGTTGCCTTCATCTCGCCTAAATTCCCGCCAAATTTTTGATGAAAAATGATGGTTTTTTCACCTACTACTTCTAATTGATAAGTAGATTTAAACTCTTTTTCCATCGCAAAATAGTGGATGAATAATTGTTTTTCTTCTTCTTTAAGTCTCCATTTTCCTTTGGCTCCGTTGGGAATTAAACCTGATTTTAATTCAAATTTACCCTCCGCACTAAATGTGTAAACACTCGATAACATTTCGTCTCTAAAACTTTTAATAATCGATTCGGCAATATCCATTTCTGGAAATTCTACTTTTTCTACTTTCCATTCACCAACTATAACATCAGCTATTTTTTTCTCACTACATGAGATGAAAAGTAGAGTGAATAATAAAAAAAACAGTGGAGTTTGTTTAAGGTGCAAAGTTCAAGGTTTTAAAAATGTTAATTAAATACTTTATGGTTTTAACTCGTGGCTCAATTGATTTCCCAAGTTGCACCATCTTTTCCATCCTTCACCGAAATATTCATCTCTTGCAATTTATTTCGAATCAAATCAGAGGTGGCAAAATCTTTTTTTAATTTTGCTTCGTTTCGTATGGATAGTAATAGTTCCATTAAGTTTCCAGTAACTTCATTTCCTGCCGCTTTTACTTCCGAAACAAACCCTAAAACATCAAAAACAAATGCATTTAATTTTTCAGAAAATAATTTTAAATCAGGTTCAGTAATGGTTGCTGTTCCCATAATAGCCGTATTAATAAACGTTACTGCTTCAAATAAATTAGCAATCAAAATCGGACAATTGAAATCATCATTCATCGCAGCATAACAATTCTCTACCCATTTATTTACATCAAAGGATGAACTCGCAGAAGTTTTTATTTTACCAATAGAATCAATCGCATTCATTAATCGTTTAAATCCTTTTTCAGCCGCTTTTAATGCATCATTCGAAAAATCTAAAGTACTCGCATAATGAGATTGCATCATAAAAAATCTTATCGTCATTGGAGAATAGGGTTGATCCAACATAGGATGTTCTCCTCTGATTAATTCTCCCGGTAAAAAAGAATTTCCCAACGATTTACTCATTTTTTGTCCATTTACCGTTAGCATATTTCCATGCATCCAATAATTCACAGGGCCATGTCCAACGCAAGCAGTATTCTGCGCAATTTCACTCTCGTGATGCGGAAATTTTAAATCCATTCCTCCGCCATGAATATCGAATTTCTCTCCCAAATATTTTGTACTCATAGCTGAACATTCTAAATGCCATCCAGGAAATCCTTCTCCCCAAGGCGAAGGCCAACGCATAATATGTTCGGGCATTGCTTTTTTCCAGAGGGCAAAATCGGCAAAAAATCTTTTTTCTTCTTGTCCATCCAGATCTCGAGTATTCTCAAAAAGTTCTTCCACATTTCTTCCGCTCAATTCTCCGTATTTGAATTTTTTCATGTAAGCCTGCACATCAAAATAAACGGACCCATTCACTTCATAAGCCATTCCGTTATCTATGATTTTTTTTGTCATTTCAATTTGCTCAATGATATGTGCTGTTGCAGTTGGCTCGATGGAAGGAGGTAAAAAATTAAATTGATGGAGTACATCATGAAAATCGTTGGTATATAATTGAACGATTTCCATCGGTTCTTTTTTTTCTAATCTTGCTTTTTTCGCAATCTTATCTTCACCTGCATCGGCATCATCAGTGAGGTGTCCAACATCAGTAATATTTCTAACGTAACGAACTTTATATCCTAAAAATGTAAGGTAACGATACACCACGTCAAAGGTCATAAACGTGCGAAGATTTCCTAAATGCACATAATTATACACGGTTGGTCCACAAACATACAAACCAACAAATGGCGCATTGATAGGTTTGAATTCTTCTTTTTTACGAGTAAGGTTATTTTGAATATGTAATTTAGAAATCATGTTGCAAAGTAAAGAATTTAAAATTAAAATTTAACTGATTTATGTAATCATGGAACGAAAAACCAAAAACCAAAAACAAAAAATCCCCAACCTTTCGATTGGGGATTTTCAATAGGGTAATTTTAGGAATTAATCTATCTGAGCATCTCCAGCATACTTACCTGCCTTGTAGATTTCAATTTTATCCAATAATCCGTTTTTATCGTAGATGTATTTTTTACCATTCTGTAATTTTCCTCCTTTGAACTCTCCGTCTTCAGAGATTTGCTTGTTTACATTGTAAAGCTTGTTGTATCCATCTGGAACTTTCTTAGTTGCTTCATTTGGTTTATCCGTTGAAACCTTAGAAGTTTTATCAGTTAATCCAGGAGTAACATCAACTTTCTCCTCAGGGTTAACCATTGCGTATGTTTTTTCAGTTCCTGCATCTACGGCGCCGCCTGAGAAATTCTTTTCTTCTTTGATGTCGCCGTTTGGATATTTACGAACCATTTTACCTTCTTCAACACCATTTTTTGTATTGAAAACAAGTTCTTCTGTTCCATTTTCATAACGAAAAATTTGTTTACCTTCTGATTTTCCCGCAGTATTAAAATTTTTCTCTTGAGCAACTACGCCATTCGAATAAAATCTCTTGAAAGAACCAGTGTAAAAAGATCCTTTCCATGTTCCTTCTTCTTCTAGCTGACCATTGTCATAATAGGTCTTAAATAAACCATTCGGACGGTTGTTTTTGTATTCAATCTCGCTTTTCAATTTGCCGTTAGTAAAGTAAGTTTTCCATAAGCCAGTTTTTTTACCAGCTTCATACTCTCCTTCTTCCATCACAGCATCATCTGCGAATCCTGAGCTCGGTTTGGATTTACCAAAAGAAACCCAGTAACCAGTTTTTTTACCAGCAGCATCTGTTTTGTTTACTTCCATGCTATTGTAAGTAACGGATTGAGCTACTTTGGCTGAAATAAAGTTCACATTGCCGATAAACAGAAGTAGTATAAATAAAATTCGTGACATAATTTTTAGCTTTCTTAAATGAAAATTATTACTCTTTAAACATCTTTACAACTATTTTCGGCAAAATTTCACTTTTGCCTGACCAATACCTTATTCTCAAAGATGACCATTTTTTAATTTTTTACCCTTTTAAAACTTTAACGTAAAACAGATAATTGAGTGATGAAATTGTTAGACGTTTTTTAGCATTATTTCAACCATTGTGCCAAGGTCAATTGTTGGTTTCCAATTCCAGTCTTGTTTTGCTATAGAATCATCGATGCTGCATGGCCAAGAATCAGCTATAGCTTGCCTGAAATCAGGATTATAGCTTATTGAAAAAGCAGGCAAATGTTTTTTTATTTCGGCAGCAATTTGAGCGGGGGTAAAACTAATCCCTCCTAAATTATAACTACTCCAAACGGTCAAGCTTGAAGGGTCGGCACTCATTAATTGAAGTGTTGCGTTAATAGCATCGTCCATAAACATCATCGGAAGAGCCGTATTTTCTTTTAAAAAGCATTCATATGAACCCTTGCCTTTTGCCTGATGAAAAATATCCACTGCATAATCCGTTGTTCCTCCTCCTGGTAATGCTTTGTAACCAATTAATCCTGGGTAACGAATTCCCCTTACATCAACTCCAAATTTGTTATGGTAATATTCACACCATCTCTCACCCGCTAGTTTACTAATTCCATATACTGTAGAAGGTTCCATAATGGTATATTGCGGGGTATTTATTCTTGGTGTTGTAGGTCCAAAAACAGCAATAGAACTGGGCCAATATATTTTTTTGATATGCCCTTCTTTAGCAAGATTTAATACATGAAAAAGACTATTCATATTCAATTCCCAAGCAAAAGCAGGATTTTTTTCGGCAGTAGCTGAAAGCAATGCGGCCAGTAAATAAATTTCAGTGATGTTTTCTTTCTTCACCACCTCAAAGATTTTATCTTTATCCAGCGCATTTAATTCCACATAATAAGGGTCCGTTGGGTTGGGTTTTAAATCGGCAGAAAGCACATTTTTCTCTCCGTTTTTCAAACGTAAAGCGCTCACTAGCTCAGTACCGATTTGACCCATAGAGCCAATCACTAAAATTTTACTCATAGGGTGTAAAAATATTATTTATTGGGGTTTTATGAGTTATTTTTAAAGAATTATTCGCTCTTAGATTTAAATCTCATTGACATTCACTGACAAAACTCATTTTAAACAGAGAAATAATTGCCTTATCTTTGTTTTTTATCAACCCTATTCTTGCATAATATGGCGTTGCACAATAAGTACGACAAACAAACATTGCGTAAAAAGCTCGAAGCCGAGAATTTTACGCGTAAAACGGTTTCCTTTTACCGTTATGTCATCCTAGATGATTTGGAACAATTACGTGCCGATCTTTATCGCGAATGGGATGAATTAGGCATTTTAGGTCGAGTGTATATCGCCCGTGAAGGAATTAATGCGCAGATAAATATTCCCGAACATAAAGTGGATGAATTTAAAAATCTTCTTTATGCTAGAAAAGAATTTACTGATGTTCTTTTTAAATGGGCGGTAGAAGATGATGGGAAATCATTTTTGAAATTGATTGTGCGCATTAAACAAAAGATTGTTGCTGATGGGTTGGATGATAATTCTTTTGATGTGACAAATGTAGGAAATCATCTTACCGCAAAAGAATGGAATCAAGCATTAGAAGACCCTAATGTTATTGTGGTGGATATGCGCAATCATTATGAAACCGAAGTGGGAAAATTCGTCAATGCTATTACACCGGATTGTGATACTTTTAAAGAGGAACTTCCAATCGTTTTAGAAGAATTAAAAGGAAAAGAAGATAAAAAATTATTGATGTATTGCACGGGTGGAGTGCGATGTGAAAAAGCCAGCGCCTATTTTAAGCATCATGGATTTCAAGACGTGAATCAACTTCATGGTGGAATTATAGATTACGTTAGACAGATTAAACGAGAAGGACTTGATTCTAAATTTATAGGGAAAAATTTCGTTTTTGATTCACGTGTTGGAGAGAGAATAACGGATGATGTGATTGCCGAATGTCATCAATGTGGAAAGCCTTGCGATAACCATACGAATTGTGCCAATGATGATTGCCATTTATTATTTATACAATGCGATGAATGTAAATCGAAATTTGAAAATTGTTGCACCCCGAAATGCCAAGAGATTATTCATTTACCAATAGAAGAACAGAAGAGATTGCGAAGAGGTGAACAGAAAAAACATTCTCATGCCGTTTATAAAAGTAGGTTGAGGCCGGATTTGAAAAAGATTTTGAGAGGGGAATGAGACGAAGGGTCTAAGTATTGAGACTAAAGACAAAGCCACGAATGGAATGAAACGATGAGACTTTAGACAAAAGAAAAACCCCGAAGAAATTTCCGGGGTCATCTAGACTTCATTTTATTACTAATGTTTCTTAATCTTATGTCTTAATTCTTATGTCTCTTCATCTAAATTACTCTTTCACAAACTTTGTTGCCGTCATTTTATTTCCTCTATCATTTAGCAATTCAATATTGTAAATTCCTGCAGAAAGCATTGAAACATCCAAATTGAAATAACTTTTACCAATAGCAAAAGAAATATTCATTGTTTGAACAATTCTTCCTGTGATATCTGTAATTCTTAATTCAGCAGCATGATCTTCTCTTACTTCTGTTGCAACAGTAATTTGACTATTTGCAGGATTAGGATAAACAGAAGTAATTTCTGAAATACTATTTTCTTCTACATTCAATGGTGTGGTCAAGCAAGGTGCTACAGAAGTAATTTTATTTAAATTATTGAAATCAATAAAACAAACGAAATCTGCACTATCCACAAATGGATTTCTATTTCCTTGTAAAGAATCTACATAATCATTACGCGCATGATCTAATGCGTCTGGTAAATCATTCCAATGCCAATTTTTTAAAACATCTTGATCTTGATTGGGTGCATTTGAAATTAAATTATCAAATCCTCCCCACCCGGTTACAAATCCATCATAGGCAACTAACATATAAAACATAGCACGTGCAGCATCGCCTTTATGTTCGTCACGTGGCTCGTAAACTAATTGACCAGCACTATTCGTTCCAAGTTTTCCATCTAAGAAGGTTGAGGTAACATTAACCACTTCTCCCAAGGGATAATTACTTCTTACTTGATTAGAATTGGCAAACTGTACAGGAAATAAATTATGAAAATCTTGATATTGTTCAGTCGTATTGTCTCCAGTGGTACTCATCCAGCTATCACAAATAGTATGTTCACGACTTATAATACTAAAATCCATTGGAGGTGTGTAAATATTTTCAAATCCGCTATAAACACATGTAGTTACTCTTTGATCATTGGTGGTATCTCTCTCGTAAAAATCTTCAACAATGGTTCTTTGATAATCGCTATAAAAAATCAATGAATGCGGATTTATTAAATTAGATAAATCTGTAATGAATGTTGCACTGTTACGATTAATTCCATTATAAAAAGTAGCTCCTAATTCAGTATCATTACTGGTTACCATTCCAGTTAATGGTGATGCAGTTTTATAATTTACATAAATACCGGGACCGTTATAAGCAAACACTGCATAATGATAATCTAAATTAGCACGAACATCTCTTGGAACAAAAGTACTACCATTTCCTACATATACAATTTTACTAGATCCAATTCCTTCGCCTTTGGTATATTGTGTACCATCAACAGGAACATCCGTTACAGCACTTCCTTTTTTGCGAAGAACCACATAACCATCCGCAGATGTTGGTCCAAAATTTACACGATAGCGATAAGATTTTACATTGCTAAATGACATATTAGTTGGAGAAGATGCTGGTTCAGTAGCTAGCGTTCCACCTACACCATATAAATTGATGATATACGGATTTTCATTCGCATCATTATTTGCAATTGTTAAAACTGCCGTACGTGTTCCAGTAGCTGTAGGAGTAAAATCGATTGAAATAGTACCAGTAGAAAGTGAATTGATAGAAGCGGGAGTTGAAGTAACAATGAATTCAGATGAGTTAGCACCAGTAACAATTGCCGAAGAAATAGTAAGGGCGTTAAGTGTACCTTCATTT
>JBIPLT010000159.1:0-7130 GCA_044368255.1 Flavobacteriales bacterium | reverse complement strand
ATTCAATGATGGAATGATAGCAAAACATATTTCTTCTAAGGAAGGAATTTCCATGGATGCTGCTGGAGAAACGATAAATAAATTTACCCATGAATTAAAAGAAATTCTAGCAGCCGGAAAGGAAGTGGTTATTCCTGGAATTGGAACTTTACACGCTAAAGATGGAAAAACAATTTTAACTCATGAAACTAATTCTGCTACTCCACCTCCTCTGGTTGAGAAAAAAATGGAACCCGTTGTTGAGAAGAAACCAGAACCCATCATTGAGATAAAACAAGAGCCAATAGTTGAAAAAAAAATAGAAACAAGTAATGAGACTCTGATACCAGTCGAGAGTGACGAACCAATTATGGAGAAAAAACCGGAACCCATCGTTGAGAAGAAGCCAGAACCTGTATTAGAAAAAAAACCAGAACCTATCCAAGAAAAAGTAATTGTTCCTGTGGAAGAGAAAAAAGTTGAACCTATTATAGAAAATAAACCGGAACCAATTGTAGAAAAGAAAGCTGAAAGTAAAATGGAGAATCTGAAACAAGTTCAGAGTGACGAACCAAAAACGAAAGATAAACCAAAGAAAAAAAGAAGGCTAGTTGGGATACTTCTATTATTATTAATTCTCGGTGGTGGCGGAACTGCAGGTTTCATTTACAAAGATGAATTAATGAAAATGATAGGAATGGGAACCGAAGAAAAAACGGATGAGAAAAAATCGGAGGAGAAGGATAAAAAAACAGGTGAAGAAAATTCGGATGAGAACAAAGCTGATCAAAATAAAGTAACTGAAGAACCTATTCAAGATACAACCCTTTCAGAAATTCCAGTAACTGAAGAAATAGTGGAAGAGCCCAAAGAAGAAATAAAAGTAGAACAAGTGGTAGAAGAAAATAAAACCGTGCCATTAACCGCCGAAAATTCTACTCCTGGAAATTATTATATAATAGTTGGTTGTTTTCAAGAATCTAAAAATGCAGAGAATATGCTTGCAAAAATTTCTTCGGCAGGAATGACTCCTACTAATGTGGGAACATTTAATGGCTTAGCACATATTGCAGCAGGCTCAGCTTCCGATTTACAAGGAGCCATTCAACAAGCAACCACCATACGAAGTACATTTTCAAAAGCATGGATTCTGAAAAGATGAAGTCAACTAATCTATTTAAAGTAGGTGGAGTAAATGAACATTTCAATTTGCCATGGATAAAACTATGCGAAGAATCTAATTCGAAAACTACTTCAGATCTAACAAGAGAAGATAATTTTAAATTAGATTGGAAAACATTTGCTGGAGGAACTGGCGTTCTTACCACAGCACTTCAAAACAATGAAATTGATATTGCAGTTTTACTTACCGAAGGATTACTACTCGATATAATCAAAAACAAAAATTTAAGTTTGATCTGTTTTCATGTTTCCAATCCTCTGCGATGGGCAATACATATTCGAAAAAATGATTTAGCTAATTTTTCATTTGAGAATAAAAAATTCGCAATTAGTCGATTTGGATCAGGTTCACATACAATGGCTAAATTCTTATTAAATGAAAAAAATATTCCTTATGAGGACAAACTCATGGTGGAAGTAGGTTCATTACAAGGAGGATTAAAATCATTGGCAGAAAATAAAGCAGATATTTTTCTTTGGGAAAAATTTACCACGGAACCATTTCTTGAACAATATGAATTAATAGCAAATGGTGAAGTATTAACACCATGGCCTCCATTTTCGGTGGCAACCACAAAAATATTTCAAAAAGAAAACTCAGCATTGCTTAAAGAAATTATTTCAGCGGTAAAATCAAATACTCAAAAAATATGGAATAATTCTTCAACCCTGTCTGAATTGAATTCTCGGTGGAAAATTGAGGATGAAAATGCCCAAAGATGGTTGAATGAAATTATATGGGATGATGAACTTCCTATAAATCAAAATAAATTGGCATCTGTTTTGGATAACATGAAAAAGGCGGGATTAATTGATAAAATTCCAAATGATTTAAACTTTTTTCTAAATTGAAAAAAATTGTTCTCATAGTATTTTTACTTAATAAATTCTATTATTCGCTCTGTGGGCAAATTCTATTACCAGAAAATAAAATTTCTCTTCCTACGGTTATTAAGGAAACTTCTGGGATTGAATGGGTCAATGATTCCATTTGGGTAACACATAATGATTCGGGAAATGATCCTTTTTTATATTTTTTAAATAAAAAAGGCGAATTGAAATATAAAGTGAAACTTAAAATAGCTTTAAACGCTGATTGGGAAGATATTTGTTTTAATGGAAAGGATAATCTTTATATTTCTGATTTAGGAAATAACCTTAATAACCGAAAAAATCTGAATATTCATTGCTACTCGCTAAAAGATAGTTCAGAAAAAAAATATTCGATTACTTATTCGGATCAAAAATTTCCGATGCAAGAAACTAATCGAAATTTTGATAGTGAAGCAATGATTTTCTTTAATGATCAACTTTATACATTCACTAAAGCTAATTCAACACCTTATAACGGAATTTGTAAAATGTATAAAATGAATTTGAATGATTCTGTTCAAACTGTCATTCCTATTGATAGTATGTTATTAGGTGACGAAGGTTATTGGAAAAATTCGGTAACCTCGGCTGATATTTCAGATGATAAAACAAAATTGGCCTTGCTTACTTATAAATATCTGTACTTTTTCTATGATTTCATTGGAGATAATTTTTTTGGAGGAAAATACATGAGATTTTTACTCCCAGAAATTCGACAACGCGAAGCGGTTGCTTTCGATTCACTAGAAAACATTTGGATGACGGATGAAAATTCTCGTCTTCAAAATGGTGGATTTTTATATTTGTATGATTTGCAAAAAATAAATAAAGGTGATTTTTTCTATCGTGAAGCAGAAGTGGGAATTGTTTCTGTGAAAACAAAAAAAACAAATGAAGAAGGCATTCGTCAATTAATTTTTCAAGCACAAGTTACCAAAAATAAAGATTTTTCTGTAGAAATTTTGAGAAATGGTAAAATCATCCATACGACTATCAAAAAATCAAATGGGAAAATAAAAGACGAATTAAAATTTCTACCAAACGATACCTTTACAGAAATTTATTCGATCCGAATTTACGATGAAAAAAAACTAGTGTACGCGAATAAATTTGATCCGTTTAAATAAATCAAAGACATTTAAAATAATCAAACGGTTCTAAACAATCCAAACATTTATATAGCGATTTACAAGCAGTAGATCCAAATTGAGAAATCATTTCTGTATTTATAGATTTACATTGTGGGCAAGCCACCAGTCGTGGTTGCAATCCTAATAAAACTCTTTTATCTATGGTTGAATGTTCGGGTGGCGCTATTCCATATTTACGTAATTTCTCTTTAGCATCAACCGAAATCCAATCTGTTGTCCATGCCGGAGAATAAACCATCACAATTTCACTTTCCATTCCATTCTCCTTCATTAAAGATTTAATATCATCTTCAATTTGCTTCATTGCTGGACAACCCGAATAAGTTGGGGTAATTTTTATCAAGGCTTTTGAATCCTGCACAGCAACCTCTCGTACAATTCCTAATTCCATAATGCTAATCACAGGAATCTCCGGATCAGGCAACGTTTCTAAAAGCTGATATATTTTTTCTTTGGTAATCAATTATAAAAAAAGGATGGAGCAGATAATAAATAAAACAATCAAAACAATGTATTGCCAAACATCAACGAAATAAGGAAAATATTTTTTATAAAATTCTTTCATTTTGTCATTCTAAACGAAGTGAAGAATCTAATCGATCATTATTCATTTTACAATATTCATTTCAAATCACCACTTTGCGTCAGGATAAGTCCTTTGCAAATACTGAATATCCGTTAATAAATATCCTAAATATTCAGTGTGCAATCCTTTTCTTCCACCCGATTGTGCAAATGCATCATCCGGCTTTGTCAAAGTAGCTTCATCCAACACTTCTTTTACTTTTTTATCCCAAGTGGCTTTAAAAGATTTTACATCCACACCAATTCCTACTTTCACAACAGCCTCATCAATTTCATCCATCATAAATAATTCGCCTGTAAACATCCAAATATCATCCAATGATTTCTGCACTTTAGCATGACTCTCTTCTGTTCCATCTCCCAATCTCAGCATCCAACTAGAAGAATGACGTAAATGATATTTCACTTCTTTAACTGACTTCGCAAAAATTCCAGCAATTACTTCGTCTTTACTTTTTGCCAAATTTTCAAATAAATACATATTATATGCACTAATCAAAAACATTCTGGTCATGGTAAATCCAAAATCACCATTGGGTAATTCTGTAATCAAATGACAATAAAAATTTCTTTCTGTTCTGCGATAAACCATATCATCTTCAGATCTGCCTTTTCCTTCTAATGCAGCGGCATGTTTATACAAAGCAGTGGCTTGGCCCAATAAATCCAATGAAATATTAGTCATCGCAATATCTTCCTCTAAAAATGGACCTTTACTACATAATTCCGAAAGTCGATGCCCGTAGATGAAACTATCATCCGCCAATCGTAAAATATAGTTGATATGTTGTTCTGTTGTCATAAATCTATTTTCTTCAATCTTGAATTTTGAATCTTGAATCTTGAATTTTGAATTTTGAATCTTGAATCTCTTTTTCTAAATATGTTTCGCTCCTTCAGGCATAACATAAAATGTTGGATGACGATATACTTTGTCATTGGATGGTTCAAAAAACTCTTCTGCATCTGCTGGATTAGAAGCCACAATTTCTGAAGCAGGAACAATCCAAAGACAGGTGCCTTCTCCTCTTCTAGTATAAAGATCTCTTGCCAATTGCATAGCCATTTCTTTATCTGGCCCGTGAACATTACCTGCGTGTTTAAATGGTAATCCTGATTTTGTTTGAATAAATACTTCCCAAACCGGAAATTGATTATCTGAACTCATTATGTTTTGTAATTATTAATTTTTAATTCTTAATTTTTAATTATAATCAGGCTGCAACACTTTCTTTTTTCTTCTGTTTCTCTGCATATGCATTTGCCGCTTCTCTCACCCATTTTCCTTCCTCATGAACAGCATTATAATGTGCCAATCTCTGTTTATTGCAAGGACCATTTCCATTCACCACATTCATAAACTCCACCCAGTCAATTTCTCCAAAATCATAATGTTGACGTGCTTCATTCCACTTCAATTTATCGTCTGGAATTTTCAATCCGATGATTTCTGCTTGACCAATTGTTTTATCAATGAATTTCTGACGCAAATCATCATTCGTTTCACGTTTAATTTTCCATTTCATCGATTTTGCACTATGGGCAGAATCAGAATCGTGAGGGCCAAACATCATGATACTTGGCCACCACCATCTATTTAAAGCATCTTGAGCCATTTCTTTTTGCTCAGGAGTTCCCATTGCTAAATGAGCCATAATTTCATATCCTTGACGCTGATGAAAACTTTCTTCCTTGCAAATTCTAACCATAGCTCGTGCATAAGGTCCATAAGAAGTTCTTTGCAGTGCTACTTGATTAACAATAGCTGCACCATCCACTAACCAACCCACTGCACCCATATCCGCCCAAGTAATCGTTGGGTAATTAAAAATACTTGAATATTTCGCTTTTCCCGTTTTCAACTGATCTAATAATTCATCACGAGAAATTCCTAATGTTTCACAAGCAGAATACAAATACAAACCATGTCCTGCTTCATCTTGAATTTTTGCCAATAAAATTAATTTGGCTCTTAAACTTGGTGCACGAGTTATCCAATTCCCTTCAGGTTGCATACCGATAATTTCTGAATGAGCATGCTGTGAAATTTGTCTTATCAAATTTTTACGATATTCTTCAGGCATCCAATCGCGAGGTTCAATTTTTTCTTCAGCATCAATTTTTGCTTGAAAATTTTCTTCGTGTTTTGTGTTTTCCATGAATTGTATTATTTGGTTTGCAAGTATAAAAATACATAATAAATATGAATATGATTTTAATCAACTCAAAACAATAAATAAATCATCTATTTTGTTTAAATAAGTGAAAGAATATACCATAAAACCAGATAAATGGGAAATGCTTTGAAAAAAGCCTTTTAATTATAACTTTGCAAACTGAAACCCATTTTTTCAATGAGCAAATTTTATTCTTTAAAAACAGCGTCCGTAAATCGTGAAACAGCTGATTCCGTTTCCATAGAATTGGAAATTCCAAATGACTTACAAAAAGAATTTCTTTATAAACAAGGTCAATACCTCACATTTCGTTTGAAAATCAATGGAAATGAAATTCGCAGATCTTATTCATTATGTTCAGCTCCTTCCGTGGATTCAAAATTAAAAGTAGCCGTTAAAGAAGTTGCCAACGGTCAGGCTTCTCAATTTTTGAATAAACATTTAAAATCTGGAGATATTTTGGAGTGTATGCCTCCAATGGGTAATTTTTATACCCCGCTTGAGGATTCCCAAAAATTAACTTATGTTGGAATTGTGGCAGGAAGTGGAATAACACCAGTAATTTCTTTAATTAAAGAAACTCTTTTCGTTGAAAAGGAAAGCCGATTTATTTTAATTTATGCTAACAAAAATAAAGATTCTGTCATTTTTAAAAATGAGTTAGATGAGTTAGTAACCCAACATGGTGGAAGACTTGAAATACATTATTTATACAGCCGTGAAAATGCTGGTGAACCTTTACTTTTTGGTCGTCCAGACAAACAAAAATTAGAACAGATATTAACTGCAAAAGGCATTTTAAAAGCCAATCATTATTTCATTTGTGGGCCAGAAGAAATGATTATGAACGCCAATGAAATTTTACAGGCGAATAAAATTGATAAATCATCGATTCATTTTGAGTTATTCACCACCCCAGTAAAAATGGGCCAAGAGTTAAAAGTTGAAACAAGTGATTTCACAGGAACTGCAAAAGTTAAAGTCATTATTGATGGAATTGTGACCAATTTCAATTTGTCCACCAATGGATCCTCTATTCTTGACGCCGCAATGGACGCAGGTGCAGACGCCCCTTATAGTTGTAAAGGAGCAGTTTGTTGCACATGTAAAGCCAAGGTAATCAAAGGAAAAGCAATTATGGATATGAATTATGCCCTAACAGATAAAGAAGTTGAACAAGGTT
>JBIPLT010000216.1:0-5514 GCA_044368255.1 Flavobacteriales bacterium | reverse complement strand
CAGATAAAGATGGCCACTGATTACGATAATTCATCGCTATCCGTGGGCAACGCGCAGCTCCAGCAAAAGCTGGATTTAAATACAAAGGATTTGCATAGAACTGAGTGAACTCTGGATCTTGTGCTTTTAATTCCCCAACAGTAGTTATACTTACAAGCAAAACTGTAAATGCACGTAGAATTGTTTTCATGGCATTTGTTTTTAGGTTTATACTAGCGCTCATTGTTTAAGATAGATTTTGAATTACGATTATTCCCATTTAAAGCGAATCGCAATCCTATTTCATGCGAACCCATTTTTTCATTTAATAAAAGCGAACGTGTTTTGTCGTATTGATAAAAGACTTTGAAAGAAGGCGTTTGAAAACCTACTGTGGCTAAATAATCTTGGAATTGAGAAAATGAAGCGCCAATAGAAAATTGCTTGAATCGTGCTTGTGCACCTAACCACATTTCAGTATAACCATCATGATAATAAATCGTCATTTGTGGCGAAACAACATTTCCAGATTCAGGGCGATGTAAATAATCTGTACCAACAGTTGCTTTAAATTCTATTTCATTTTTGTACAAATGAGACTCGGTGGTATACAACGTTTCTTTAGGTAATAATAAATGATCTACCGATGTGGCTACCCAGAATTTTTTGTTTTGAAATACAGCACCAATTTTCATATCAGGCATAAATGCCGAAGTAGCTTCTGGTCTTATTCCATTTCTATATAGTTGCAAAACATTTCCTCTTCTATCTTCAATGAAAGATCCAACAGCTGTAGCATTGGTATTTGAACTTTTCTGTGCATAACTAAACGTTACTGCAGGTTCAATCGAAGCACTTCTTCCTACTTTGAATTTCGGAGAAATAGTTAATGCAGCACCTATTGTAGTAAACATTCCTCCGCCATAATTATTATAGTTAGCCGCAAATCCAATTCCTGTTTTTAATTTACGAAGTAATTTATCATAGCTTGCAATCATCGATTGTGAATTTACTTCTGAGTGACTTGTCCAAGTGTTTCTGTAATTAGTAGTATATCTAGAAGAAATCATTCCTCCTGAAAAAGCGGCATATTGATCTATTAAATGATTATTAGTCATCAATAAATTTTGATCACGTAAATTAGTGAAGGTTGGATTAGGATCTAATTTATGACGATTACTCTTTTTGCGTTTGGTATTTTCTATGTTATTTTTATTTTCAGCAATCACCTGAATATTTTGATTTTCTTTTAATGAAAGTTTTGCCTTTTTTTCTGATTCAATACTAAATTTCTCATCTGGAGTTACTATTTCATTGTTTAATGCAGTATTTAAATTATCCTCGTATAGCACTTGAACTAACTCAACCGATTTTTCGGTTTTAATTTTAAATTCATTTTTGATATCGATTGAAACCTGCTGACGAGTTTTATTAGAACGATTATTGTTTAATTGGTTATCCTTAGTATGAGTAGTATTAGTGCTATTATTGCCATTTCCATTAGTAGCGGATTGATTATTCGAATACTTTATAGCCTCTTGATTGAATACATTTCCAAAACTAGAAGAAGTATTATTTAAAGCAGTAAAATCAATTTCATTAGTAGTAGATGAAGTATTGCTATTGCCTAACTCATTTTCTTCTTTGGAGATTGAATTTTTATTGCTTGAATAAGTGTTGGTATAATCATTTGAAAAATTTTGGTTCTTTATTTTAGATGTAAAATCAGCAAATGTTTTGCTAGAATCATCCGACCCGAAGAAAATGTAAAATGCACTTCCTCCTAATAGTAGCAGAAGTGTTGCCGCAACCGCCCATTTGCGATAAACATAAATGGTGCTGCCTCCAGCAATAGCATGTAATTCGGATTCAAAAGCAATGGGAACAAGTTTTTCATTTACTTCAGATAATTTCCAAGCATCTGCATCCACATTGTATTCGGGATGTTGAGTGAGAAAGCTATCGAGTTCTCTTTTTTCTGAAGATGAAAGATTTCCTTCATTCAAATTAAAAAGCCACTTGTCAAGATTGTCGGGTGTAATTCTTGTCATGCTAAAATGGTTAGATCTTTCAGATTGTCTTTTAATTTCTGGCGCGCTCTGAAGAGATACACTTTTACTTGGCTTTCGGTAAGATCTAAAATCTCACCAATTTCCTTGTAATCGTATCCTTCCAGATCTCTTAACAACAAAATCGAACGTTGCACAGGAGGAAGTACTTCGAGACATTTTTCCAAAATCTCTTTTACTTCAAATCTATGCGACTCACTCACCGGATTCATTCTGTCGAGCTTCCCTTCTTCAAAAAATGAAGTGCGTCCTTGCTTCTTCAAGAAATTTATTAATCCGTTGTGTGCCGTGGTAAATAACCACGCTTTCGATTTCGAAAACTCAACTGCTTTCCTGTTTTCCCAAAGTTTGGTATAAGAATCCTGCACAATGTCGCGAGAGTCATCGCTATTGCGAATACACTTGAACACATAACGGTATAACCGAGATGAGAATTCTGATACTGCACTATGGTACTCCTGTCGGGTCAATAGTTGGTTTTTTTATGCCTGTTAAGAGGGCTTTCTAAAGTGTAAAACAATCTCGTTGCCTTGAAAGTTACAGCCTCTGAAATTAATTTCTGAAAGTCCTGAATTTTAGCTTCTTAAAATTAAACATTTTTTTAAATGAACAATACATTTTAGACGAATTTTTAATTCATTTGCTTGCGATTAGTTACAAGCATTGGTCGAATTGTTATAAAATCCTCCATTTACAAACGATTTATATGATGTGTCTATTCGTAAAAACATCTTATCTTTCAGCTCGGTATGAAACAAATAGTGATCATTGGAAATGGAATTACGGGTATTACAACCGCTAGAATGGTGCGTAAATATTCGGATGCCAAAATTTTAGTGATTTCTGCCGAATCAGATTATTTTTATTCGAGAACAGCGCTTATGTATATTTTCATGGGCCATATGAAATATGAAAATACGAAACCATATGAAGATTGGTTTTGGAAAAAAAATCGAATTGATTTAAAAAATGCACGAGTAGAAAAGTTAGATTCAACTAACCATGAACTTTTACTTTCTGATGGATCTAAAGTAAAATACGATGAATTGGTTTTAGCAACAGGCTCGCATTTTAAAATGCTTGATGTTCCTGGTGCAAAGTTCAAAGGGGTTTTAGGATTAGGCAACTTACAAGATTTACAAAATTTAGAAAATAATATTTCAGGAGTAAAACAAGCAGTTGTTACAGGCGGTGGATTGATTGGAATTGAATTAATTGAAATGTTGATTACACGTGGAATTGAAGTTTTTTTCATTGTACGTGAGTTTAAGTTTTGGAGTAATGTTCTTCCACCCGAAGAATCAATAATGATTCAAGAACATTTGCGCGACCATCACATTCATGTTTTATTAAATACAGAAATTACAGCAATCAAAGGGGAAGATGGCAAAGTTTCGTCAATTATGACCAATCATGGAGATGAAATAAAATGTCAACTAGTGGGATTAACGATTGGAGTAGAACCGAATATTGAATTTTTAAAAGATTCTGGAATTTCATTGGGGAAAGGCATTAAAGTAAATTCATTTTTAGAAACCAATATTCCGAATATTTATGCGGGGGGTGATTGTGCAGAATTTGATCCGCCAATAAAAGGAAGGCCAGCTATTGAGCAAATTTGGTATACCGGAAGAATGCATGGAGAATGTATTGGAAGAACTTTGGCGGGACGGAAAACAGAATATAAACCGGTTAATTTTTATAATTCTGCCAAATTATTGGATATCGAATTTCAAGTGTATAGCGAAGAAGTAGTGGTAACCCGAGAGAATGAGCATTTCTTTTGGAAAAGTGATGATGGTTTGAAATCCATTCGTTTTTATTTTGAAAAGAATACAGGTCGTTTTATTGCAGTGTTTTTATTAGGAATTCGTTATCGCCACGAGGTATGTGATCGATGGATTACTGAAAAAAGATCTATTGAATATGTATTACAACATTTAGAAGACGCGAATTTTGATCCAGAGTTTTATAAACGTTATGAAAACGAAATTTTATTTATTTACAATAATAAATACGACAAGAATTTACAATTGGAAAAGAAAAGTTGGAAACGAATTTTAGGATTAAAATGAAAATCATTCACCGCATAGGATTATTTCTTCTTATCAGTTCGTTTTTAACGCTGGTGCTCTCTTTGAGCATGAGTAATTTTAAACTTACCGATGAGATTTTAAAAAATGATTTGGGTGGAATTAAATCGAAAAGCGGACTTTCTACTTACGATGTTGTTCGTCCTTTTGCCAATGAAATGATCGATAAGGAATATTCTTCTCGATTAGAATTCATGTCGGATTATCAAAAGATTTTTGAATCAGCAAATGACGTTCAGAAAAACGATGATGATAAAGTTTGGAACACTAATTTATTTTATGTTCTAAAACACAGTAGCACTGGCTTTATTTCTCATCCTGTATTTGGAAAAGTACTTTTTTACCTTTCGTTTTTAGGATTCTGCTTAGGTGCTTTATGCATGATTTATGCAAAATTTTACAATAGTACCAATGGTATAAAGCATAATGATATTTTTAAAAAATCCATTACCACTGGTGGTTGGATAGGAATTCTGCTTGGAACTTTTCTAATTTTATTTTATGTTGTCCTTTATTTCTTTCCGCAGTATATTACTAATTGGGTAGTGCTTGTCGATCCATTCTCCTATGCATTAAGCGGACAAGAAGCTAATCAATGGTTTTTATACGGTTTCATTTATACGCTTGCCATGATCACTATGGGAATTCGTATGTATATGAAATATAGAGGAAATAATTATCAGCAAATTCGTACCCTTTCGGTTATGGGATTTCAAACGGTAATGGCATTTTTACTTCCCAATTTATTAGCCGATTTACATGGTCATGATTTGAAAGATATTTGGCCTTTGAAGTATGATTACTTTGCCGATTATAATCTCAGTTATCATTTAGGAGCAGAAGCTCCATTTTCTGCAACTGTAGTTTACCTATGGGGAATTGCATTAGTGGTGATTGGAATTCCATTGTTCACTTATTTCTTCGGAAAACGTTGGTACTGCTCTTGGGTTTGTGGTTGTGGAGGATTAGCCGAAACAGTAGGTGATCCGTTCCGTCAATTATCCAGTAAAAAATTAATTGCTTGGAAGATTGAACGAATCATGATTCATTCTGTTTTAGTTCTTGCTGTTTTGATGACTGCGCTTTTGATTTTAGCTTACCATGAAATTCTATCTCCCGAATTAGCCAATCCCGTTCGTGAATGGTATGGTTTTTTTATTGGATCTATTTTCTCAGGTGTAATTGGAACGGGTTTTTATCCTATGATGGGAAATAGAACTTGGTGTCGTTTTGGTTGTCCATTGGCGGCTTATATTGGATTTTTTCAAAAATATTTTTCGAAATTTAGAATTACTACCAATGGCGGACAATGTATTTCTTGTGGAAATTGTTCTACCTATTGTGAAATGGGAATTGATGTGCGTGCTTATGCG
>JBIPLT010000052.1:0-14641 GCA_044368255.1 Flavobacteriales bacterium | reverse complement strand
GTGTGAACCTTCGAGGCGAATTTGAGTTTTCGGGGGATAGAATGATTCCTATTGTTAATGATATACCGGATACTTCAAAAAATGTTAAAGCTACATTTGAAATTCACACTAATGATATTCATAATTTCATAACATCAACTTCCATCACTCCATTTGCGCTAAAAGGGTTAAAAGATTGGAGTTTTCAAGTAAACCAAGCTGTGGTAGACATGAGTGAAATTTCAAATTTCCCTTCAATGATTTTTCCTACTGGTTATGCGATGAGTTCTATAGGTAGTCCACAATTTTGGACAGGTTTTTATTTGCGCGAATTGAAAGTAACACTTCCTCCTGAAATTTCTAAGCAGAATGCTCCTACGACTTTTATCGCTCAAAATGTTTTGATTGATGGAACGGGTTTTACTGGGAAATTAATAGCGAATAATATTTTTTCTTTGAATGAAGGAAACATGAGTGGATGGGGTTTTTCATTGGAACAATTGGGAGTTGAATTTATTTCGAATCAATTAACAGCAGGAAATTTGAAAGGTGAAATTAGAATTCCTGCTATGAAAGAGAATGGATTAAAATATCAAGCCCTGATGAGTTATAATCCAAACACTAAAGATGCTAATTATAATTTTACTGTTTCTCCTCAAGAAAATCTTTCTTTCGATGCATTTTCTGCAAAAGTTGATTTGTATCCTACCTCGCAAATTATTATCCAAAAACAAAATGGTAAATTTATACCTAGGGCCATTTTGACAGGAAAAATATCAATAGATCATGCAAATACCTCAACAGCTAAATTGGATTTTCAGAATCTCACATTTGTAACTTACGCTCCATATTTGATAAATGGAAGTTTTGGTAATACAGATCCAACACAACAAACACAAAATAAAACAGCAGGATTTAATGTTTCAATTTCTAATGTTGGATTAGTGATAAATCCAACTCAACCAAAAATTAAATTTAACGCAGAAATTAATTTTATGAATGCCGGTGATTTTTCATTTACTGGTTCATCGAATATTTTGGTTAATGCCAATGTTGGAATGGATAATGGCCAACAAGCATGGAATTTTTCAGGTGTTTCTATTGGTGGAATTTTATTGGAAGTACAAACACAACCATTTTATCTTAAAGGTTTAATTAATTTTTATGAAAACGATCCCATTTTTGGAAAAGGATTTAATGGTAAATTATTGTTCAAGCTGGATGAAGTGATGAATGATACTTTGGAGGTAAATACACAGTTTGGGCAAACTGATTTTAAGTATTTCTATTTGGATGCTTATTATCCCATAACAATTCCTTTAGGAATGATGAAAATTACACGATTAATTGGCGGAATGTATTATCACATGCGTCCGTTAAATGCTATGCCATCACAGTTTTATTCCAATATTAATTCTGCTCCTGTTGCCAATGCGCATCGAACAAAATATATTCCTGATAATTCAATTAGTATTGGATTTAAAGCAGGCGTTTCTTTCCAATATTCAAAAAGTGAAAAAGCGCTGAATGGCGATGCTATGCTAGAAGTGGCTTTTAGTTCAGCTGGAGGCTTAGATTTTATTCGTTTTGATGGAAAAGCGTATATGATGGCTAACGTTTCAGAGAGACAAACTAAACCTGCTCCTGTAATTGGAACTGTTTTAATTCAATATGATAATATCAATAAAATATTTGATGCTAATTTGAATTTTCAGGTGAATACTTCTGGAATAAGCGGTCAAGCAAATTCTAAAATTCATATTGAACCTAATATTTGGTTGGTTTGTGTGGGTCGTCCATCTAGCCCGGCTTCACTTTCATTGGCTGGTTTTGGAACGGCTAGTGCGTATGTTTTAGTAGGAAATCAATTAGAACCAATGGCAAGTCCACCCGCACAAGTAGCTTCATTGGTGAGTTCATCGGGATTAAATAATTTGCGTGATGCAAATGCTTTAAATAATGCCAGTGGTTTTGTGGGAGGTGTAAGAATTGGTTCTTCTTTTTCTAGCGAGAAGGAAGGAAATGATGATCGCACTGAAAGATTACAGATATATGCTTATTTCTCCTATGGAGCAGGTTTCGATATGATGCTGACCAATTATGGAGCGAATGCACATTGTTCTGGCTCATCTGATCAAGTGGGATTAAATGGTTGGGTAGCTTCGGGGCAATTGTATTGTTATTTGCAAGGCGGAATTGGAATTAAAGGAAAAGCATTAGGAGCTGAATTTGATATTCCTGTTTTAAGCGGTTCCGTTGCTGCAATTTTAGCAGGTAAATTACCGAAGCCATCTTATTTGACAGGAGCGTTAGCTTGTCAATACAGTATTCTAGGAATAATTAATGGAAGTTTCAACTTCGATTTTGAATTAGGAAGCACTTGCTCGATTATCAATTAATGAAATTATTTTTTACTATAGTGTTTTTATTTTTTATTGGAAATTTATTTTCTCAGAATGATATTGTGCTTAAATCGAAAGTAAAGCAGAATGAAATTTTGTTGAGATGGACACTTGCAAAATCGGATGGGTTTAAATTGGCAGTGAAACATGGATTCACTTTGTATCGAAAAGAATGGAAAGGAAATGGAGTCCCACCTGAATCTTTTTGGAATGAAGATGTAGATTTTTCAAAATCTATTCAAATTCCTGATAAAAGTGATACCATTTGGAAAATGAGTTTCCAAGAGAATAATGATGCAGGTATTTTGTATTCTTTTCTTTTTCCAGAATACACGAGAACAAAAATGGAAGAAGAAAATTTGTTTGGTTTAGCTTTATTAACTTGTGATTTGAATCCTGAGTTAGCAAAATTATCGGGTTTGTATTTTAAAGATTCTGTTTTTGAGAAAGGAAAAACTTATGCTTATAAAATAGAAATCAATACCATTAAGAAATCAACTATTCTCATCGTAAATACAAATATTTTGTCTGTTTTGCCAAGGGTAAAAGATTTTGATTTAAAGTGTGTCAATCAAATAGCAGAAATTTCATGGAATTTCAAATCGCATCAAAGCTTTTATTCGGGATATTTTATAGAAAGATCAGAAGATAGTATTCACTTTGAAAAATTGAACGAACGAGCCTACATTCCGTTGTCTAGTCAATATGAAAAGAATAAAGAAATTACTTTTTATTCGGACACTTCGGTGAAAGTTGATAAAATTTATTGGTACAGATTAGCAGGTAGAGATCATTTTGGAGAAACAGGAGAATACTCAAGAATAAAAAAAGTTTTTATTGCGCCTAGTTTTATCGGGGAAATAGTAATTGATACATTATATGAGTCGAAAGACAATATCGCAACATTAAATTGGAAATTTACCAATGAAAAGGATAGAAATAGTTCAAAATCCATTCAAATACTTCGTTCCGATAAAATAAATGGAAATTATCAATTATTGAAAGAAATTAGGCCATATGAATCAAAGCTTGAAATTGATTTAAGTGAAAGAGAAAATTATATAAAAGTAGTTGCTATAAACGATGGTGAAAAAATGGAATCATGGCCTTATTTAGTGTTAATTCCTGATCGGATTCCTCCGATGGTTCCCGATTCATTGGTAGGAAATATGGACAGAAACGGTAAAGTTAAATTGACTTGGAAAAAGAATGTTGAAAAAGATTTAAGAGGTTATCGTGTTTTTAGAACCAATGCTTTGCATGAAGAAATGGTGGAAGTGAGTCATCATTTTATTTTGAAAAATGTTTTTGAGGATTCGGTAGATATTAAAAGTTTAACCGAAGAAATTTATTTTTCGGTGAATGCGGTGGATTCAACCTATAATAATTCTAAATTATCTGCCCCTATAAAATTATTGAAACCCGACTATATTCCTCCTGTTGCAGCGCCTATTATTGCCATTTCTCCCAATGAAAAGGGTAATTTGATTCGATGGATTAATTCTACTTCAACAGATGTTTTAAAAACGGAACTTCGAAGATCTAAAGATGGAAAAATATTTGAAATGATTTTTACTAGTAATGATTCTACTTCGCAATTTTTGGATACTTTGATTGAAAGCGAAACGGGATATTATTATAGAATGATTGTTGTGGATGATGCCAATAATTTTTCAGAGAGTGAATCAGTTGTTATTCAAAATTCAAGATTCAAGATTACTTCCTTCGGTCGTGAAGGCGTTCAAATTCAAGATTCAATAAGTGTAACGGTAAATAGAGATAAAAAATTCATCCAATTAAATTGGTTTTCATTGAAACAAGATGTTTATTCTTATACCATTTACAAAGCTAAAAAAGGAGAAGCCTTGCGTTCTTTCAAAACCGTAAATGGAAATATTTTAGAAATAAAAGACGATGAACTTTACATCAGCAACGAATATATTTATGCCATCAAAGCTATTTTAAAATCGGGTAGGGAAGTGATGGTAGCGGAAGAGGTGAGAGTGGAGTATTGAGTTTCTTAGAACAAAAAAAAGACCGATAACTAGTATCGGCCTTTTTACTAAATATTAAAATTAATTTTTTTATTTCATCGCCTCAATTTCCTTTTTAAGATCTATTGTTGCTTGGTAATCGGCTTCGGTCATTTCTTCTGCTTTAGCTAATTCAATGGCTTTATTTACTGCGGTTTTTGCTTCGTTTTTTTTATTGAGCTTAAATAAAAGAGCCGCATACGTATCGTAAAACATATATTGAACCGAAGAAGCATCTTTAGCAAATTCTTTTTTCATCCATTCTGCTGCTTTGGTTAATGCTTTTACATCATCACTTTTTTCATATAATGTCCAAGCCACCGAATTGATTTTTTGAATGCCCGTAAAATATTTATCTCCTTCTGATGAAGCGAGCTCTGCATATTTTACCCAATCTTTTTTGGCTTGGTAATTCATTAAATTGGCTTCAAATAAAATCGATTCTTTCTCTGAATATTCTAGACTTGCCACCTCTTTTAAAAACAAATCAAAATCAGCTTTGGTAGAAGTTTTGGTATAAATAATTCCTTGTGCGCTTTGCATTAAAACATCTTTAATTTTCATGTTCACCGAATCAGCGGTGTAATTTTTTTGATAAACATTAATATGCTTTAATAGGTAGCTAAATTCACGGCTTTTGTAATTGTTGGTGTAGTTAAAAAGTAATTTCCAATTGGTTCGATTACTTAAATCTTCTTCTTTTTGACTAGCAAAATACGTTGTTAGAATTTCATCGTATTCCAAACAGGTTCCAGCAATGGCTTGAATATATTCGGCTAAAAATTTAGAATCTGTTTTTTTGGCTTCATATTCACGAGTGAAATGAGCAAATTGTTTTTTCGAGTCTAATGAGTTTTCTGCTCCGGCTATAAATTCTTTCGCGCCCATTGAACCTGCAAAGCGATGAACTAAATTTCCTTCTCCATCTAGAAAAAGATAATTAGGATAACATTGAACAGTATAAGCTTGGGCAATATCCATTCCTTCGCCTTTTTCCATATCTATTTTTGCATTGATAAACTTCGCATTGAAATAATCAGCAACCGTATCATTGGTAAAAATATTTTTCGCCATCCATTTACAAGGGCCACACCAAGTGGTATAAGCGTCAATAAAAATGAGTTTATTTTCTTTTTTTGCTTTTGCTTTTAAATCAGCAAAACTACCTTCATCAAAAGTGATTTCACGATTTTGAGAAAAGGATAAATTACTAAGAAGTTGTAATCCGAGTGCGATTGTAAATAGTTTCATAATATTAATGTAAAATGTAAAATGTCAATTGTAAAATTTTAGTCATCCCTTCTTTCTCGCTCTCATCCCCGCTCTCGTTTTCATTCTCGCTTTCCACTCCGTTCTCATTCTCGTTCTCGCTCTCATTCTCTATCTCATCCCCGCTCTCGCTCTCATTCTCACTCTGATTTAGTGGCTTAATTCATCAAACATATCATCCACTTCGTTTCCGCTTCCTTCTATATCGTCATCATCATCTAAATCGGCATCTTCATCAAATTCTAAATCTCCTGTTTGTGTGTCATCAAAACCTCCAAAACTTAATTCAGAAAGTTCTTTTGATTCTTCTGCGGGAGCATCTCCAAATTTCATACCAATACGTGGGTAAGTATGTCCTTTTGGTGCATTAAACTCATCCACTAACTCAATATAAAAACACCACATCCGCATAAAATCATAAACGAGAATGATTTTTTGTTTTTCCTCGGTTACATAATCATTCATTAAGCATTTGTTCATCACAAATGGGCTATCATTTTTTTCGCTCATATCGAGCAAAGTAATTTCTTGACCTTTATCCCAATTATCATTGCTGATGTAATAAGAACTCATCACTCCGCCTCCAAATTCAAATGCTTCTACAATACAATTGTAAAATTCTTCGAAAGTTTGATCCGGACGAATTTCAATATCTCTGAAAATATCATCCGTAGTGTCAATTAGTACTCTGAATTTAAAAATATTCATACCGTTTTTGTTTAAAGTTCAAAGTTTAAGGTTTAAATTTCCCATATCTAAATTTTAAAGTATAAATGCTTTTGTCTTTCTTTTTCGGGCCTCTTGCCTCATCACTCATGGCTTCTTCTTCAAGCCCAATTTTTCGCCTAAATTAAGCATAAACTTAAATGCTTCGTCATAGTCGTTTTTAATTTCTCCATCCAGAATTCCTTCTCTTATTGCATTCTTAATATCTCCCACTTCTCGACACGGTTGAATGCCAAAAGTTTCCATAATGATTTCACCAGTGATAGGTGGTTGCCAATTTCTTAATTTATCTCGTTCTTCCACTTCTCTAACAAACGCTCTTACCTTTTGAAAACGTTGTAAATATCGTTCTTCTTTCGCTTTATTTTTAGTAGTTATATCTGCTTCACATAGTGTCATTAAATCTTCTAAATCTTCTCCCACTTCATATAACAAACGTCTTACTGCCGAATCGGTAATATGTTCCATGGTTAAAGCAATTGGACGTAGGTGAAGAAAAACAAGTTTCTGCACATATTTCATTTTATGATCCAAAGGCAATTTTAGTCTTTGAAAAATTCCAGGAACCATTCTTGAACCTAAATCTTCATGTCCGTGAAATGTCCAGCCATGCTCTGGTGAATATCGTTTGGTAGGAGGTTTGGCAATATCATGAAGAATGGCCGCCCATCGCAAATAGAGATTATCAGTATTGGGTGCGATATTATCTAAAACTTGCAAAGTATGGTAGAAATTATCTTTGTGTGCGTGTCCGTTTATTTTTTCTACTCCGTGTAGTTTGGCCATTTCCGGAAAAATAATTTGGATTAATCCCGAATCAAAAAGATAATTAAATCCAATGGATGGAATAGGCGAGAGGATAATTTTATTTAGTTCATCAATGACTCTTTCTTGAGAAATAATTTTTATTCTTTCTTTATTTCTTTTGATCGACTCGAAAGAATCTTTTTCAATTTGAAAATTGAGTTGTGAGGCAAAACGAATGGCGCGCATCATTCTCAAAGGATCATCCGAATAAGTGATATCGGCATCGAGAGGTGTGCGAATGATTTTGTTTTCGAGATCCGAAATTCCGTTGAAAGGGTCAACTAATTCGCCATAATTTTCTTTATTCAAACTAATCGCCATGGCGTTAATGGTAAAATCTCTACGGTTTTGATCGTCTTGTAAAGTTCCATTTTCAACAATGGGTTTTCTTGAATCTCTAGTATATGATTCTTTTCTTGCGCCTACAAACTCCAAATCGTAATCACCTATTTTGAGCATGGCGGTTCCGAAATTTTTAAAAATATTTACTTTAGAATTGGATTTTTTTCCTACTTCTTGCGCTAAATCAATTCCGCTACCAATAGTCACAAAATCGATATCCTTACAAGGCCGTTCGAGAAGATAATCTCTTACAAATCCTCCTACCACATACGTAGAAATATTTTTTTCTTGAGAAATGTCTGCTACCAATCGAATTTCATTCTGATGAATGGCATCGATGGTTTTTTTAGGGACGTATGATGGAAATTTCGCCATTGTTTTTTAATCGAACGATAGAAGAAGCAGGATTTCTTTTTTTATCGTCATGGCGCAAATTTACAATATGATCCACTGACTTTTTTATCTTTTCTGAAATTTCCTCGAAAATAGCTGGAGATTTTTCTCCTGATAGGTTGGCAGAGGTGGAAACCAATGGTTTTTTGAGTTTACGAATAAGCATTTTACAAAATGGATCAGTCGTTATTCGAATCGCAATGGTATTATCAGGACCAATCAATTCGGGAGGCAGATGATACGGTTTATCATAGATAATAGTGAGTGGTTTTTCGGTCATTTCCATCAAATCCCAAGCAAGGGCAGGCACATCACTCACATATTTCATTAACATTTGATCGCCATCTACCAATAGAATGAAGCTCTTTTCGTTAGGACGATTTTTTATTTCAAATATTTTTTGAATAGCTTGAACATTGGTAGCATCACATCCTATTCCCCAAATGGTTTCGGTTGGATAGAGGATGGTTCCTCCTGTTTCAAGAATTTTTAAGGCTGATTCTATGTCTGCTTGCACAAAAATTATTTTCGGATGATTAATTTTTCTATTTCTATTGAACCATTTTCTTTTTCAATCATCAAGTGATAAATTCCGTTAGAAAGTTCATTGGTAATAGTGGAATGGAATTCTTTCGCATTCATGTTTTGAGTATAAATAATTCTTCCAGCAATATCAATCAACGAAACTTTTTTCATCGGTTCACTCGCTATTAAAGTGAAATTACCATCATTTGGATTAGGATAAACTTGTATCGAATTTTCTTGCGTAATTTCATTTATTGCTAATAATCCTTCTGATATACTAAAATTATCTAATCCACCTTCGACTAAGTTTCCTCCTTGAGTATTCCAATCGGCCACACGAGCGATTAATCGCATATTGGCGGTTGGTGTAATTAATGCGTTAATATCAAACGATTTATTCAACCAAGTAAATAAAGTTCCGTTATTGGCAGTGATGGCTTCAAAACGAACGGTTGTTGAACCGTTGGTTAAAAATAGTTGAAGTGAATCATTGGGAGCGCTATTTGAAAATGTATTGGCAAACCAACTAGAATAATTCAAATAAGGATTGCTGTAAGTCGTTAAATCAAATACAGGAGAAGTTAATATCGTAGCCGCACTATCCACGTCATCCGTTCCAGCGCTTCCACCTAGATTGCCTGTAACAAAAGCATAATCTCCACAGTCAAAATTTACATCTTCATTGGGATTTATATAGTTTGGTCCTTGCGTAGTTCCAACTGGAATGGCTCTTTCCCAAATTCCGCGAGGCGCTGCTCCGCTAATTGTCCAACCAAAATCAAATGTAAAGTCATCATAAATTCCTTTATCCAAACCAACGGTTACAGAAGAATTGGTATTATCGAAATTATTTCCAACAGAACAATTGGTGATATAACCCCATTTGCCAGCTGCAAAATCATACACACCATCATAAAATTGCGTGATAGAAAAATCGCCATTAGCATCTGTTGTTGCCATATAATTGTAGTTACTATTTTTTATTTCTACTTGTGCATTAGCAATTCCAATTAAAGTGGCATTGTCTTGAACACGTCCGGTAAAAGTAATACTAGGCAATGGAACTAATTGTACATTTTGGGTGGTAATAGTACTGGTAGATAAAGCCACATTAAAAACGGTATCTGCATAATATCCGGCTTTTGAATAGCGAATATTATAATTTCCAGGAGTTAATAATCCATTTCCATATTCGCCTATTCCATTGGTAACATCATTTATATTTTGAGTTAAAATTTCAATGGATGCTCCAGAAATTACTTGTGAATTAGAAGCGTCTGTAACCACTCCATTTAAATAGCAGCCGCGTTGATAGTTTGGCGCAAGTACAAATAAACCTTCTTCCATATCTGAAATAATTAAATTTCCAGAGGGAAAATAGGGATAAACACCCCAAGCACCATTGAAACCATCACCAGCAAAAGGGCTGGTATCAAAATGTGCAACTTCTACCATCATATTGGGATATTGAACATCGTGAATGGTAACACCACTTCGATAATAAGAAGTAATTACATAGCCATTTAATTGATAAGTATTATGAGGAATTACTCCTGTGCCTGGGTCATGCTGCGCACGATCTACTTCTTGAATATCGGTTGGATCTGAAACATCATAAGCGCCAATAAATGCACCCGATACTTCGTCGGTAGTGAATAAAAAATTTCCATTATCACTCAGCCAGGTGTTATGTGTAAAATTGTTAGGTGTGTTTTGCGTTCCTAATAAAACAGGATTGGCTTTATCGCTTATATCCACAATTGAAAAGAATCCATCTAGAATATGTCCGGCATACAAAGTATCTCCTCTTCCAAATGAATCGTGTACATACCAATTATCAAAAGTACCCACTTCATCAGGATTGGTAGGGGAAGTATTTAAATCATAAAAAATAACGCCACCGTTGCCAACGTCAGTTCCGTGAAGATAAAGAATTCCGTTTTCGTCAATGAATAAACTATGTGCGGTTTGAAATTGATTTCCTGGATCTCCAAAAAAATAGGTAACCGGCAAATTGGTACTTCCAGGCAGTGGTGAAAGATCGATAATCATCAATCCATCTGTTTCCTCTGTTGAAATGTAGGCGTAATCACCATACGTTTTCACTTCACGCCAAATGGTATTGGAGCCAGATTCATAAAATATTTCGGTAGGATTGGTTGGATTTGCTAAACTTGCGATGGACACTCCGTCTTCTGTTCCAACGATGGCATATTCAATTCCAGTTTCATCGGTATATCCCCAAAGATTAGAAAGGTTCGAACCATGAAGTGCTTGATAATCTAAATTCCCAACAAAAGAGATATTTGTTTGTGCATTTGCCATTGATGTAATGACAGAAAAAGCAAGTAATAATTTACGCATTTGAATTGTTTTAGTCATCCTAAATGTAAATAAAATAAATCAGTTGGTAGTAATTCATTGAAGTATTGACAATATGAAAAATAGACGTATTTGAAAATGAGCAATTAATGTTCTCTCAGTAGCTCTTTAAGTTTTTTCAAGGAGGCTTTATTCTCGGGATTATTGATGGAATTAATGATAATTCTTTTCTCTAATTTAGTCAAGTGCCAGCTCAATGAAACATTGTCTTTTTTAATTTCTTTTCGAAGATTGAAGTTTAAAACTTCTAAATCTACACCCAACCATTCTTTGGCATACATCAAATGTTGATCATTTTCATAATCTTGTGTATAGAAAATATTATCTAATACATTTCCAGCAGGGCGCGTTAATCGTTTAACCACAGAGTTTTTTGAATCGAGCACTGCCACTTCTTTTTGTCGATCACGAATTTGAATGATGATTACACCAGAAGTATTTTTATTAATCCATTCTTTAAATTCATAAATGTATTTCAATGCAATTTGAATTCCGTAGTTATCACGAATACCAGCATCCATTACTTCAATTTGTGGCTCGCTTGGCAATGAAACCATAGGCATCACATAGGGAAAGGTAGCGCCCATTCTTAAAGCAGAGGTGAATCTTAAATTTAATGCATTTTGTTTAGCAAACATTTTTCTGAATTCAATAAATTCATAGGAAGATTCTAGCGGTGCGCCAATAGTAGAAGAAACATTAGTAAGATAGGAAATGGGTTGTGAAGAAATTAATAATCTTCTTCCGTCATTAGTGATGGTTGGAGCTATTACTAACATGGGTATTTTCGCCTCTTCTTCAGGAATAATATATTCATAAAGTCGCTTGTCAAGAATAAAATTCGTATTCTTATTGAAATGCTTTTCAAAAATATACCCTCGATCTTTGGTATAGGTATAGGGCCCATCTGTAAAAGTTTGATAGCGAATAAAAATATCATTAGTAGCAATTGTAAATGCCACTGGGTTTAAAAGATCTGATGAGATTTTATCTAGATGTTTTCTTTCGTGAATCTCCTCAATTTTCTTTTCTTCTTTCATCAAGCATAATTCTCTAAAATAGGCAGCGCCCAACATTCCACCTGAAGAACCTGAAATTAATTGAGTATGTTGTCGAAATTGTCCGTTTGTTGCGCTATCCAAATGATTTAATACATGTAATGTCCAGAGTGATGATCGAATTCCTCCACCGGATGTGCAAATGATAATCATTTTAGGTTTCGCATTTAATTCAGCACCGGGCTGGTGAATATTTTTTGATTTCCAATTATTTAAAATCCCCTCTGTACGTAAATGATCTTTTTGTTGCGTTAACGTATCATTAGCCATAAATTTTATATTTTCTACACTGTATTCGGCTAACTCATTGCTATAATCTAAACCATAAGCAAAATTTTTATAAGCGAAAAGCGCGGTGTGTTGGGATAAATAATTGAGTAGAAAAAGTAGAGCGATAATGAAAGAAAGGGTCCAGCCCCTCATCCAGGAATAGATTGCAGAAATGAGCATGACAATAATCGTGAAAAGCAAAACTAAACTTGCGGCTGCTGGTATTAGGAAGGTTTCATATTCACGCAATGAACCTAATAACAAGAATGAAATAATCATTGCAATTTCAAAAATCGAAGCATTAATACTAGTTTGTGAAAATACTCGTTTTAAAACATCCGCATCATAATGTTTACTGTCTCGAGCTAATTTTATTTTATAAGGAGAATTTAAATACGTGGTTACTTTCCATCCGCTTTCCGTTTTAAAAATTTCATACCATTTTATTTTTCGGTGAAGGGTGGTATTTATATTTTTCGCATGGTATTCTTTTTCCATTTCTTCTTCAGATTTACCAGTTAATTGGCTTAAATCTTTACTGGTTTTGAAAAAATAATACATCGAGAATACATAGAAAATAAACATCCCTGTAATGAATCCGAACATATTTAAAATGACCATCGGTACAGAAACTAACTCATTATCGATTTGAAATGTAGAAGCAGAAATGAGGTATACGATGACAAAAATGGCGGGAATTAGAAAATTATTCAGGGAGAATTTATAAAATGGTCGAGAAATGGTAGCAATAAAAGTAAATTTATATCCATGCATAACGTAGCTGTACATATTGTAGGCCATAACAAATCCACCAAATGAAAATCCGAGAATGGCATGTGAAAAATAATTTACTTCACCTAAATATTCAGGGTAGAGAAACAGATAAAGAAGTCCATATTTTTTACCAATGAATCCGGTAACCATACCAAATAAAAGCACCCAAATAATAATAAAAAAGTGACTTCGCTTAAGATGCAAAAGCAAAAGTTGAAAGGGGAAGAAATAAAATATCCTCTCAAACCGGTTATGTGGATGTGGTTGAGGGGTCATTTTTTTTTGTTTTAATTAGTATACGATGAAGTACAGGATTTGTTCTTGTAATTATTGTGCGGTTCTCGCTTTAACGTAATCGGTGACCAAGTAAGCGATCATTTTGGCGGATAAATCTGCTTTTCCAGGAATTGAATCGGGAGAACCTTCGGCTAAATGAAAGTATTTAGTTTTGAAATTTAAAGCCACATGATTCACCATTATTCGGGCATCATTCTCGTTAAATCCACTCGGAGTTGCTGCACTGGAAGGAAAACCGATGATAGAATCGAGGTCAAATTCAAAACCAAATGCTTTTCCACCTGTGGCTTCAAAAATTTCTTCGAAACATTCTTCCCAAATAATTTCACCTTTAAGCCAGTTTTCAAAGGAGTAGTATTTTAATTTATCGTTTAATTTAAACTGATCTAAAATAAATTGAGAATTATAGTTCTCATGCATACCCAAAACAATATAATTTTCTAAGTATTTTTCTTTTAAAGCAAATGAAAAACCATTTCCACTGTGTCTTCCATCATTCCAGTCTCTTAAATCGGCATGAGGATCGATGTTAATACAATTCATAGGTCTTCCTAATCCTTTTGAAGCGCCTTTGAGTAGGGGGAATGAATTATTATGTCCTCCACCGATTACAATTGCTTCTTTACCTGATTTTACAATTGCTTCAATTATTGGAGCAACACGATTATCAATTTCAGCATTTAAATCTCTTAATTTTTCAATCGAAGCATTATTTGATTGCTCCATCAAATCAGCTAAATCAATTTCTCCTAAAACTAAAACAGAACTTGCATCAAAAAACTCATTATGTTGAACATTACAAATTTTCTGGATGGCTTTTTCCCACATTTTGGATGCGCCCGGTAATCCAAAATTTGCTCTTATTCCTATATCTTCTGGTATTCCCAATAATACAAAACGTGCCGATGATTTAGCTATAAAAGAAATATCATTTCCTGATAAAACTTCCATTTTTTCTCCAGCTTTTGTTTCGCCTTTTCTAACGGACGTTAATTTTAATAAAGCCTCTTTGTCGTATATTTTGAGATGATTCATAAGCCTAAAGATAAAATAAGTTTTGTAGACCGATGTAAAATATCTAAAATTCATCAATATGCGAATGAAAATCAGCTTTCTTATTTTTTCGTGTCAAAACTTTAACTTTTTAACTCATTTTAGAGCCGACTTTGACTATATTTGACTCCCAAAAAAATAATTATGACAGATAGTAAATCTAAAAAAGAAGATATCGATTTCAATAAGAACGATGATCAAATGCGTTTATTGGTTTCAAAAATGAATCAGAAACTGGCAAAAGTTTTTGAAGGAGGTGGAAAGAAACGCATTGAGAAATTACATGAGCAAGGAAAAATGTCGGCTCGTGAACGTGTTACTTATTTATTGG
>JBIPLT010000158.1:0-7173 GCA_044368255.1 Flavobacteriales bacterium | reverse complement strand
CGCAAACTACTTCTTTAGCTTCTAATCTTTGCGCAGGGACTTTTAATATTGATGTAACAGATGCTAATGGTTGCGTACAAGCCGGAAACGCAATTCTTACTGCGCCAATTGGTATTACTTCTAATTCAACATTTACAGATGAAACCTGTTTTGAACTTTGCGATGGTTCTGCCGCTGTAAATCCCTCTGGCGGAACATTGCCGTATACTGTTTTATGGTCAGATGGATCATCTACAAATACAATTAGTAATCTTTGTGCTGGAACTTATGATGTGGATATTACCGATGCAAACGGCTGTAATACTTTTGAAACAATTACCATTGATCCTTCAATAGAAATAACTTCAACCTTCACTTTTGCAAATTCAACTTGCGGTTCTTGTATTGGGTCTGCATTGGTTACTCCTGCAGGAGGAGTTCCTGGATATACTTACCAATGGGATGCCGCTGCGGGTGGAGGAACATCACAAAATATTTCTAATCTATGCGCTGGAGTTTTCTCTGTAGATATTACCGATGCAGCGGGATGTACAGAAACAGTAGGTGTTTCCATTTCTGATAATAATGCTGAATTAGTCACCATTATTCCAACAGATGCTTCGTGTTTTGATGTTTGTGATGGGTCCGCTATTGCGACCACTGCATGTCTAGATGGACCTTGTACATTCGAATGGTTTGATGGTGCAGGTGTCACAACCGGAGTTTTAATCGATAATATAACTAATCTATGTGCAGATAATTATTTTGTAGAGGTTACTAATGCAAGTGGATGTATTACTGTTGAAAATACCACCATTAATGAACCTTTAGAAATTGAAGGAAATGGAATTGTTACTGATGCAAATTGTGGTGGTGTTTGCGATGGTAGTGTTGTATTAACTCCTTCGGGTGGAAACGGTGTATTCACATTTTTATGGACAGATCCATCAGCACAAACCACACAAACAGCAACCAATCTTTGTGGCGGAAATGTTGATGTGCAAATTACTTCTGGTGGATGTACAATTACAGAAACCTATTTTATCAATCAACCAATAGCTATGTCAGCTTCTGTAGTTTCTACCGATGCACAATGTAATGGTGATTGTAATGCAACAGCAACCCTAACAGTTAATGATGGTGTTTTACCTTATTCATTTACTTGGGATGATGGAGCTACGCAAAGTACTCAGGCAGCTATTAATCTTTGCGCGGGTAATTATAATGTATCTATAACAGATGCCAATGGATGTAATTTAATTTTACCTGTATTCGTTAATGAACCAATTGCATTAACTGCTTCCGTTTCTTCTAATGATGTAAATTGTTTTGGAAACTGCAATGGAGATGCAACGGTAATCCCGGCTGGTGGAAATGCTCCATATACTATTCAGTGGGATGATCCTGCACTGCAAACTTCTCTAACCGCTACTTCTCTTTGTGCGGGAAATTACAATGTGATGGTAACAGATGCTAATTTCTGCACAACTGTGCCAACGCCTGTAACAATCAATGAAAACCCTGACATTGTCATTTCTGCATCTTCAACTGATGTTACCTGTAATTCTTTTTGTGATGGAACGATTACTATAAATGCGGCAGGTGGTGATGGAAATTATCAATTCAGTATAGATAATGGAGCAAATTTTCAAGCAGGAAATTTATTTACTAACCTATGTGGTGGATCTTATGATGTAGTAGTAATCGATGGAAATAATTGTCAAAGTTCATTGAACGTAAATATGAATGAGCCTTCTGCATTGAGTGGAACCGTAGATAATTTTGATGCAACTTGTAATGTAAGTAATGGTAGCGCTAATGCAATTCCAACTAATGGAACTCCAGGTTATACTTTTGAGTGGTTAGATGCAGCTTTAGTTCCAATTGGACAATCAACACAAGGAGCAACAGGATTAAGTGCCGGATTATATAATGTAGAAATTACAGATGCTAGTGGATGTATAACAATTTTAACGGCTACCGTAAGTAATTTTAATGGTCCAACAGCAACACTTTTTGCTACTACTCAACCTGTTTGTAATGGTGATTGCAATGGTGCAATTAATATGGAAATTACTGGTGGAACTGGTGGTTATACTTACTCATGGTTTGCAGGTGGACAAACTACAGAAGATCTTTCAAATGTTTGTGCAGGAAACTATACTTTACAAGTAACAGATGCTGTAGGTTGCCTTTCCTTCGCCAATGCAACACTAAATGAAAACGATGTTATAGATGCAACTTTTGTTGTCACAGATGCAACATGCGGAGCTTGTGATGGCGCATCAACTATTACACCTACTGGTGGAGACGGATTTTATTCCATACTTTGGACAAACGGAGATAGCGGATTATCTTCAACTAATCTTTGCGCGGGTGCGTATGGTGCACAAGTAACAGATGGATTAGGTTGTGAGCAAACCATCAATTTTGCCGTTAGTAATCCAACCGGACCAACTAGTGAAACTATTATTTCAACGGATGCCTCTTGTTTTGGAGTATGCGATGGAACAGCTGATGTTACTCCAATTGGTGGAACTGCTCCTTATACATTTTTCTGGTTACATGATGCATCAACATCAAATACTGTTTCTAATCTTTGCCCTGGAACTTATTTCTGTGAAATTACAGATGCCAATGATTGTATTCGTGTAAGTGAAATTCAAATTAATGATGCCGCACAAATTATAGACAGCACAAATATTACTCCTGCCGATTGTGGTGTATGTAATGGTGGCTTGCAAATATTTGCTTCAGGAGGTAATGGCCCATTCAGTTTCCAATGGAATGCTGCTGCTGGAGGCGTCACTACACAAAACGTATCCAATTTATGTGAAGGTATTTATTCGGTAACGGTAACCGATGGAAACGGATGTACGGATAGCTTCACCTATTCTGTGAATGGAAAAAATGCTCCGCAAATAAGTACAACCACTATAGATGCAAATTGTAATGGAAGTTGTGATGGAACCGCAAATGTTTTTACGATTGGAGGAACGGGGCCATTTGTAGAAACATGGATGGATGATAGTGGTACTAATTTAGGATTAGCTGGCCCATCCGTTAATACTTTATGTGAAGGCGATTATTTAGTACAAATTTTAGATCAAGCAACAGGATGTTTAACAACTACTAATTTCACCATTGATCAACCTGATTCATTACAATTCAGTTTACCATTCCTCCAAGATAATTCTTGTTTCGCCTCATGCGATGGACAGTTAGAAGCAATTGTTATAAATGGAACTTTACCATTCACTTATCAATGGGATAATCCTGCTTCATCAACCTCTTCAGATATAAATTCTCTATGTGCGGGAACCTACAATGTAATCGTAACAGATGCAAACGGATGTACAGATTCGCAATCAGGAACCATCAATGAGCCAACAGAAGTTACTATGGCGTTTGTAATTACAGATGCATCCTGTTCTACAGTTGCAGATGGAGCAATTGATGTAACTGCAGCAGGTGGTGCTGGTGGTTATACTTATTCTTGGACAGGCCCGAATAATTTTACTTCAATCAGTGAGGACTTAACTAATATTTTTACAGGAATGTATTACCTCACCACAACAGATGCCAATGGATGTTCATTTACAGATTCAGCTTTTGTTAATGCATTAATTATTGTAAATGCTGATGCAGGAAACGATACAACTATTTGTGGAAACTTAAATACATTCACCGTTAATGGAAATGGTGGCGTTACTTATGAATGGTTTGATTTAGCTGGTAATTCTTTATCCACATCACCATCCTATACATTTAATCCAACTCCTGGCACAACCACTTTAGTTTTAATTGCTGCTGATGGATTATGCATAGGAAGAGATACCATTATCATTGGTATTTTTACTCCACCCAATGCGGATGCAGGAGAAGATGTTTTTACCGCTTTCGGAATTCCAATTTCTTTTGGAGGAAATCCAACCGGAACTGCGGGAACATCTCTTAATTGGAGTCCTGGTGTAGATTTAAATGATAGTACTGCTACCAACCCAACCGCGACCATTGATACCACAACTACTTTTATTGTGACTGTTTCCGACGCCAATGGATGCGTTGATACAGATACGGTAGTTGTAGAAGTTCTTTCTCCTATTTTCATTCCTAATGGTTTTTCTCCAAATGGTGATGGACCAAATGATGTTTGGGAAATTGATTTCATTGAATACTTCCCAGAATGTCAAGTAGAAGTTTATAATCGTTGGGGACAATTATTATTTATCTCCGTGGGATATCAAATTCCTTGGGATGGAAAATACGAAGACAAAGAAGTGCCGATCGGAACTTACTACTATGTGATTAATTTAAATAATCCATTATTCCCAGATGCATACACCGGACCATTAACCATTTTAAGATAACAATATGAAAAAGATATTAATCATTACAATACTTTTCGTTGCGTTCTTTCAGAATGGAAATTCACAACATTTACCCTTATACAGTCAATACTTCTTCAATGATTTTTCCGTGAATCCTGCAGTGGCGGGAAGTAGAGATTGGTATGATGTAAGATCTAATCACCGTTATCAATGGGCTGGACTTACCGATTCTCCTCGAACATTTACATTGAGCATGTGTGGTCCGTCTAAGAATAAAAAAATGGGTTATGGCGGCTATATTTTTACCGATAATGTTGGACCCACTCGAAGAACAGGATTTCAATTAGCCTATTCGTATCACTTAAAAATAAATTCGGAAATAAAATTATCCTTCGCACTTTCTGCTGGATTATTACAATACGCAGTGGATGGTTCAAAAATCACTACACATGATCCAGGTGATGCCGTAATCAGTACAGGATACCAATCTGCATTGGTGCCCGATTTTAAATTCGGATTTTATTTGTACTCGAAAAAATTCTGGGTAGGTGGATCAATTCCACAATTATTGGCGAACAAATTATTTTTCTTCGACTCTCAGCAATTCAGCTCAAGCCAACTTTGGTTTCACTATAATTTCAATGCAGGATACACATTTGACATTGGAGATGATATCGATATTCAACCTTCATTCATGTTGAAATATGTAAAACATATTCCAATGCAAGCGGATATTATGACTCGCGTGATTTATAAAGAACAAGTTTGGTTGGGCGGTTCATTTCGTACGAAAGATGCTATTTCTGTAATGGCAGGATATACTTATAGAAATAATTTGAGTATCGGTTATGCATATGATTTCACACAATCTAATTTAAAAAATTATAGTTCTGGCACCCATGAATTAGTTTTGGGAATTCGTTTTATTCAAAAGACGAATAATAAGAGTGGGAAAGCGCAGATAAATTAAAATTATTTCTCCTTTCTTGCAATCAACCCGCAAAAATTCATTCCGAATCGAATTCCAAATTTTTGGGTGAAATAAGTCTGTTCCACTGAAACTGAATTTTGAATTATTCCTTCAGAAGTTTTTCGATAAATATATTGCGGGCCAATAAAAAACTCGGTGTACATTCCATCATCTTCGCTTAAATCTGCACATAACCCTAAAACAATTCCTGCTGTATAATTCCAAGATTCATTTTGAAAATAATCGGTCACTGCTCCTTCAGCATAATAATCTTTCCATTTCATATAGCGAACGAAGGGAGAAACAAAAAACTTCCAATCGTCTTTTTTCTTTTTAATCGGAGTGAAATAATAGCGATAATCCATTTGAATACTTCTACGAACATTGTAAATAGAAGGTAATGCATTTCCATAACCATCTTCTTGATCCATATCCCAATCCAAATAAGTAGCAATTAATTCTATTCCATGAACACGATTGAAATTAAATTCATATCCCAATGAATAAGTCATACCTGCATCTTCGATTAGAACCCAAGGAAGCATTTTATACTTGATGATATGATAATTTGCTCCTCTACCCTTTTTGCGAAAGGCAAATCGCAAATAATTCATGTCTGCCATTGAATCTTTTCCTTGAAAATGATAAACCATTTCTCCTTCCACTCTCTTTTTGGAAATAATATATTTCCGGTCACCAACTCCATAATTATAATAAGTGGAATCGTTGAAATAAGTTCTTTTTTCTACAGGCATTTTTCCCTCATAAATAATAGCCGTATTCAACTGATTCTTTAAATAAAATTCAGTGATAGAAGTATCGCCATTCTCCGAATACCAACAAAACATTCCCTCTCTTTTCAAATATTTTTCATCACTAAATTCACCATAAGAATATTTTTTACCATTTCTTAAATAGATAAATCGTAAAAATTTTTCTCCCGATTTTTCATAGATAACTTTATAAGTAAATTTCTTTTCGCCTGAAACATTTTCCCAATTCAAATTAAAATAAGAAGTGTCGGTGATTTGCGCACCGACACTCAAAAATGAAAAAACGAAAACTAAAAAAAGTATTCCTAGCATTTAAAAATCTATTCGATAATAGAACAATGGTAAAAATCCTAATTGATAATTTTCACTAATTAACGTTCCCGTTGCTGGATTCGGAGAATAAGACATTCCTAAAATATTTTGCTGATTGGTCAAGTTCACTAAATCAAGTGCAAACTCATGCGTAATTTTTTTCGCATTTATTTTATAAGTCAATCGAACATCCAAACGGTAATAAGCTTTCAATCGAATAGAATTGTAACCATTGTCTTCCCAAACTAATTCTCGTTGGTTAGAAGAAGCAAGTGAATCCACATTTCCTCGCCATCTTCCACCTGCCGTGGTGAATTTTCCACTTACCGAAAATGAAGATTTTTCTTTTACTTTCCATTCTTTTCCAAATAAAGTATTCGCAGCATACTTCGTATTGAAATCCGTATTATTCCAAACACCATTACTCCCTTTATATTTCGCATCAAAAACTGAAGCAGTAAAAAGAAAGAAGAAACTCTTATCGAAGAATTTTTCTAATGTTAATTCTACACCCATATTGATTCCTTCGCCTTTATTTACTAAAGTGTTCGGGAAAAATCTTGCAAAACCTGAGCCCATATTGGTCAATGAAAATGCCGAAGAATTAACTTCCACAGGAATATTAAATAAATATTGATAGTAAGCCTCCGCTTTAAATCTTAAATTAGATTTTAAGGCAATATCATAGCTCAAAACTGAATGAACACTTTTGGTAAAATCCATTCCTTTATTATGAAGAACAGGATTTCCATTGACATCTGTTTCATTTCCTACTACTATTCCATTTGAATCATACTTTGGTTGGAAA
>JBIPLT010000018.1:0-21042 GCA_044368255.1 Flavobacteriales bacterium | reverse complement strand
TTCACCAATTTCTTTGATGACTTCGATTACACGCTTTTCATCTTTCAATTGCATTCCTTGCTGAGAATAATAGCCAAAAACAATGGTTTCTCCCACCGAAACTTTTCCGCGATCAGGTTCAACCTGCCCCATAATCATATTTAAAAAAGTAGATTTTCCGGCACCATTCGGTCCTACAATTCCTACTTTTTCTCCCTTACGAAAAACATAATCAAAACCATTCAATATTTTTTTATCGCCAAAACTTTTTCCTAGCTTATGCAATTCCAAAATTTTTCCACCAATACGCGACATCGTTACATCAAAAGCCAATTTATCTTCTTCAATTCGTTTGGTGGCTACTTCTTTTACATCATAAAAAGCGTCGATACGCGATTTTGCCTTCGTACTTCTTGCTTTCGGCATTCTGCGCATCCAATCTAATTCTTTACGAAAAAGATTTTTAGCTTTTGAAATAGTAGAGGCTTCGGCCATTTCACGTTCTGCTTTTTTCTCTAAGAAAAAAGAATAATTTCCTTTATAACGATAAAGATTCCCATCGCCCATTTCCAAAATCTCATCACATATTCTTTCTAAAAAATATCGATCATGTGTCACCATAAACAAAGTAATTTCCGGTCCATTCAAATAATTTTCCAACCATTCAATCATATCTAAATCTAAATGATTGGTAGGTTCATCCAACAATAGAATGTCTGGTGCTGCAATTAAAACTTTCGCTAATGCAATTCTCTTTTTCTGTCCACCAGAAAGTGAATTCGCATCTTGATCTAAATTTGTAATAGATAATTTAGATAAAATTGTTTTAGCATTTTGTTCAAAATCCCAAGCATTAGTTTCATTCATGGCAGCAGATGCATCTTCCATTGCTTGTGCATCGCCTGATTCTTCTGCCCTGAAAAATATTTTAAAAGCTTGTGCTTGCGGTGTATCAATATCTAATATTGCATCAAAAACACTGGCATACATTGAGAAATCTTCGCGTTGCTCGAGATAACCAAGAGTGATTCCATTTCTCACAATACATTTTCCTCTATCTGCAACAATTTTACCATTGAGAATTTTCATCAAAGTGGATTTTCCACTACCATTTTTAGCAATGAGTGCTAATTTTTGACCTTTATCTAATCCAAATGAAATGTTTTCAAAAAGCTTTTTCTCTCCGAAACTATGGGTAAGATTTTCTATCGATAAATAATTCATGGGGAGAAATGTATAGGGGAAAATATAAAATGAAAATTGTAAAGTAAAAAAAATAAAACCCTTAGTTATCTTTAGGGATATTCTTTAATTTCAATTTCAATGCATCGATTTGTTTTTTGTTGTCTTCGATTTTATCGCGATACTCTTTTAACATGGATTCAGCATTTTTCGATTTGCCAAACATTCCCATATTATTTTCAAGTTTCACATTTTCTTCGTTTAAGAAATTAATTTTCCCACGAACAAAGTCTCTTTCTTTTTTTAATAAGAAATTACCGTTTTCAGAAGACTTAAGCGTTTCCATTTTAGATTTGAAAATCATCATTTCCTTTTGTGTAGGATCAATGCTTAACAATTCGTATTTTTTATCAATGGCTGCTTTAAAGGAATTAAATAAACGATCTCGATCATTCATAGGCACTTCGCCAAATGTTCTAAATTGCTTAGAAACCTCATCTAATTTGGCCATTTTCTCTTCATCCGTTCCTTCAATAACTAATCCTTCTATAGAAGAAATAAATTCTTCTTTCTTTTTAATATTTTCTATCAATTGTAATTCGGCAACCGCAATACTTTCTTTTTTCTTATTGAAAAAATGATCGCAAACTGCTCTAAATTTCATCCACATGGCATGCTCAAACTTCTTTCCTGCTGGACCAATTTTTTGCCAATCTTCTTGTAATTGTATTAAAGCTTTTGAACTATTTTTCCAATCATCAGAATCTTTTAGCTTTTCTGCCTTCTCAATTAAAATAGCTTTCTTCTTTCTATTTTCATCATTTGCAGAATTGATTACACTAAAAAATTCCTTTTTCGCTTGAAAGAAAATATCACAGGTAGCTCTGAATTCATTCCAAACACGATCATTATCTTCACGTGACGCATAACCAATTGCTTTCCATTCGATCTGTATTTTCAAAACCTCATCCGTATCACGATCCCAATCCTTCATTGTTTTTCTTTCCAAAGCAATAACTGATTTCACTTTTTCAATCAATTGTGATTTTAATTTCAAAGATTCTTGTTGCTTCTCCTCACGTTCTTTTTTAAATCCTTGTAATTTATCATTGATTTGTTTTACAGCATCCCAATATTGCGTGCGAATTTCGTCCCAATTTTCTTTCGGCACTGCTCCTGTTTCTTCCCATTGATATTGGATGGCGTGCAAAGCACCTTCTAATTCTTTTTGATTCGTTTTTTCGGCAGAAACTTTTTTCAATTTTTCAATCAAGTCTAATTTAGCTGTCAAATTTTTCTTTAAATCATTTTCTCGAAGTTCTTTGAAAATATTCATATTGTAATAAAACAATTCTGAAAGTCGACTAAATTCATGTTGAAGTTCATGATGTTTTTCGGAAGGAACCGCTCCTACATGTCTCCATTTCTCTTTTAATTCTGTGAATTTCTGGTAGGCTTTGGTAATATTTTCCTCTTCAGAAATTACTCGCATTATTTCAGCCAAAATATTTTTCTTCTCGGTAATATTTCTTTCTTCTTGAACTAATCTTTCTTTGCGTGACTCTTCTTTTTTCTCACGATAAATTTTCACTAATTCTTTAATTGATTCGATGATATCATAATCTTGATCATCATCTTCTCCCTCTTGCGTTACCTTGATTGTTTTTTTATCAAGCATAGCATAATACTCTTTTGAAAGAGCAGTTGCTTCGGCACTCACTTCGCCAAATACAGGGTTAGCCATTAAGCCCTTCAATTTGTCATGTAATTCTGTAAAAGTCATCGTTTCTTATTTATCACGTAAATATAATTAATTCATGGAAGCTAGTCTAATTCGACCTAAAACTATCCTTATTTAGTTTTGAATTTGTTAATTGCGTTCACTGTAAATTCAGATAAAACTAATTTACCACTCATTCCCGCTCGTTCAATTAATAAGGTATCCCAATTTTCAGTACCCTTCCAAAATATTTGTTTTAACATCATCATTGCCTCTGGATTACTTTTTGATAACGTTTCTGAAAGCTTATTTATTGCCAAATCCATTTCATGATGAGTGGCAAAAACAGAAGTATATAAACCCTTTTCCTTTGCCCATTCAGCACTTTGCCATTCTGTGGCATCAATCGAAAGCTGAGTAAATGCCGATGTTCCAATTTTTCTTTCAACTGCTGGCCCAACCACAAATGGACCAATTCCTACTGCTAATTCACTCAATTTAATAAAAGCCGATTCGTGAGCAAATGTATAATCTGCTGCCGAAGCTAATCCAACTCCTCCTCCAACAGCTTTTCCTTGAACACGAGCTAGCACAAATTTTGGTGCCTTTCTTATCGCATTAATTACTTTGGCAAAACCAGAGAAAAACTCTTTTCCCGTTTCCAAATCCTTGATAGAAATCAATTCATCAAAAGAAGCTCCTGCACAAAATGCTTTTTCTCCCTCCGAACGTAAAATAATCACTTTTACCTCAGAATTTTCACCAACTGAGTTAATTTCATCTGCCAATTTATTCAAAATTTTTCCTGGTAAAGAATTACTCATCGGATGAAAAAATTCCACCGTTGCTATTCCGTTTTTTATTTCTGTTTTTACAGATCCTTGTTCAATTAACGAACTCATATTTTTTACTTTGGTGTAAATTTACGTAAATCATTTTTGCCTAACAAAATGATGTGAGTGTTCTACTTTACAAATCTGACTTAAAAAACGGTCGTACCATTTATCGATTCCCGATTTTTTTGCAAAAATATGATCCGAATTATTTCTCCATTTTTGAATAGACTCCCTATTTTCCCAATAGGAAATAAAAATTCCAGCATCTAAACCGCCCGCAGATTCATACCCCAAAAAACCTTCTTGTTCTATTGCCAATTTCATGATTTTTTCATCCGTTTCATTATAATTTTCCAAATCTGCAGATTTAGTAGAGCAAAAAATAACCGCATAATAATCGCGGCTAGGTATTTCAGTTTTCCAATATTTCATAATGCAGAATTTTTTAAATTATAAAGTCCCGCCTTTTGAGCGAGACTTTACAGAATATAAAATGTAGTTTACTTATTTAGTAGCATCCAAGTACTCAGCATCGGCCATGAACTTAATGAATTCACGATCTTTTTTCGCTTTATCTTTAAACTTAGCATCTTTAGAAATAGCAGCTTTAATTCCTGTGATCATCATTGCTTTATCATTGGTGCGAGCACCAATGATAGCTCTTAAATAATGAGCAGTAGCAGATTCACCATCAACTGCACCATCTAGTGTTTTCTTAGCATCAGCTGGAGAACCATTTAAGATTTGAGCTAAAGCTTGGTTAGCTGTTGTTTTCTTACCAGTTGACTCAAGTGAAGTTGATTTAGATAAACCACTAACAGCATCAGCATATTTTCCACGTTTGATAGCAATGATACCTTTGTTATAATCAACTTCTGGACCAGCACCTTCAGCTTCTTTTAATAAGGCAGTTGCTTTATCATAATCACCATTTAAACGAGCACATGCAGCTAAGTTATTTTTGATCATCTTCTCAGAAGAGTTCAATTTAGCAGCTTTTTCGAATTCAGCCTGAGCTTCGCTAACTTTTCCTAGTAATAAAAGGATATATCCAACATTGTTAGATGTTCTCCAATCTTTACCGTGAACTCGAGCAGACTCTTTATAAATACGAAGTTTTTCGTTTAAGTCATTTGTTAAAGTAGCTGTGAAAAGTAATTCTTCAACAGTTAATGAATCAGCTTTAGTTTTTGACCATTGCATTAATTCCTCGTCAGTTTTTCCTGTTAATTCATAAGAAACAACCACAGCAGATCTACGTAATTGAGGTAAAATCTGATCTTCGATTTCTTTGTATGTCTTAGCCATATTTTTGATTTCAGCTTCACGCTTTTGTAAATCTGAAGTCATTGTAAGAACGCGAAGAATTAATTCCTTATCTGTAATAGAAGAACCTTCCATTAATTTTTTGAAACCATCCCAGTCCTCACCTTTTGGTATTTTAGAATAAATTGTTTCAACAGTTAACGCATCAAATTTTAATTTCTTAGCTAATTCAATTAAAGACTTCATTGCTGAAGCAGCACGTTCGTTAGCTAAATTATCATTCAATGTCAACTCACCTTCTGGAGAAGCATAAGCAGACACAGAAATATTCTTGATAGCTATTCTAGGATTAGCCATTGCTTTCTTATACCAAGTTTCAAGATCTAAATAATCTTTATCCTTTGATTCTTTAGCCATTACTTTAGAATCATTTTTGCCATAGTTAAATACCATTTCGGTAGAAAAAGGTAAAACACGAACAAATTTATCTTTCGCATAAATTGGCTTGTCATCTCCTACAATTAATAGTGGGGTAACGATAGTTGCATCTGCGATTTTATCTGTAACAACAAGGTCTTTCTCCTTCGTTCCTTTTTTAGGAAGTATTTTAATTTTTAAATCAGCCACTTCGATATCTGCAGAATATGGAATTCTTGCAGTATAACTTACGGTTTTTCCATCTTTTGGGATAACTTCACAGTTACCTGCTGCCTTTGGCCCTTGAAAACAAGCCATTTTAAAAGCTTTTTCAGTGCCATTTGGAGTTACAAGCACCGGAGTTACCTCAACAGTTGCTTTTTTGTGTAATCCTTTTTCAATAAATTTTGCTGTAATTTTCAATTCCACGGTATCACCGTGCATTTCTAATGGGTTCTTCTGAACTTTGTACTCGATGTCTTTCATGAGTTTACAACCCGGAATAATCATTGCACTAGTTACAGCCGCTAAGGTTAATACGATTAAAGATTTCTTTTTCATTGCTACATTTTTATATTTCGGGTGCAAGTATAGGGAATGTTTTTAGAATTAAAAAATGGGCTTTCAAACAAATTTTCAAGGTTTTAGCATATTAATCAAGGTCTTTGCCTGTTAATTGTTTAAATCCTTTTATATCAGTTGTTTCCAAAAAATTTAATAATTTAGAAATATCTTCTGTTTTAAATGGAAATTGGAAATAATCAATATTGATTTGCAATATATTTAGATGAGTTTGAGACTTCCAGTATAGTTCATACTCTAGCTCTAAATCCAAGAGGTATTTTTCTTGAATTTTTTGTTCGTACAATCTTCCGCGTTTAATAATTCGGCCTTTTGCTTCTTTCGAATTATTTTTCAAATAAATAATTAAATCCGGCATTTTTAATTTAGTGACGAATTCCTCAAAAGATTTTCTAAATGAAATCTTATGGAATTCATTCAAAGTTAGATTTGAAAATACCATCGATTTATAAATAGAAAAATCGGCAATGGTTAAGGAAGGTTGATTCTCAAAAAATTCTTTCAACTGAATGAATCTGTCGTTCAAAAAAAAATTTTCTGTTTCTAAAGCAAATTTGTCTTGATCCCTATAAAAATCAATCAGAAATGGATTTTTTTCAAATCTTTCGAGCAAAAGTTGAGCGTTTGTTAACTTCGAAATCTCTTTAGCAAGTGTTGTTTTTCCAGCGCCAATTACACCTTCGATTGCAATGAATTTATATGGAAATTTATGCATCTTAAATTAACATTTAATGGCAAGTAAAATATGATAAAAGTGTTGGACATTATTGCTCAATCCTGGAATTTCTAATTCTGGATTTAAATCCATTAAGGGTTTTAATACAAATATTCTTTCGTGCATTCTTGGATGTGGTAATATAAGATTATTGTCTGTTGAAATTAATTGATTAAACATCAACAAATCTAAATCAATGACTCTAGAAAAATGACCCTTAATTGTATTTCTTGTACGCCCTAATTTTTGTTCAGTTTCTAGTAAAAATCTTAATAATTCCTTCGCGCCTAAATTAGTGCTACCAAACAAAACGGCATTCATGAAAGGATGAAAATGCCCATTTTCCATTCCTACAGCCTCCGTTTCATAAATTTTAGATAATTTTAAATTAGCGATATGAGTCGCCAAAATTTCGGTTGCTGACTGAATATTTTCTAAACGATTTCCTAAATTCGACCCTAACGCAATATAGACTTGATTCATGTTACAAAATTATAAATACTATTTGGATATGTTTGATTTTCTTCACGAATTGATTCTTAAAAATTTCCATTTAACCCTTGATTTCACCACTAGTAGAAGTAAACGCTCACAATTACTATTTTACTTGTAGTTTTGTATAGTATAACAAAATAATATGAAACAGTTTTTTAAGTTTGTTGGAGCCTCTGCTCTTGGTAGTTTGATAGTTGGGGTTATCCTGACTTTCTTCTTTGTTTTTGTTTTAGTTGGAGCATTTGAAAGAAGTGTTAATGAATTATTTGGTGATTTAGAAAACAACGCTGTAGAAATTGATGAAAATTCTGTCCTCCATATCAGTTTGAGCGCAGACTTACCCGATCAAGGGCCAATTGATGAATGGGACTTAGGACTAGGTGGTTTTCAAAATATCAAAAAATCTGGCTTAAATAGTATTTTAGAATGCATAGAACGTGCAAAAACCGATAAAAATATAAATGGAATTTATTTAGATGTGAGTGATGCCACTGCGGGAATGGCTCAATTAGAAGAAATCAGAAATAAATTAATTGAATTCAAAAAAACCGGCAAATTCATTTACTCTTTTGGCGAATTATATAATCATAAAGGATATTATTTAGCTTCTGTTTCGGATGTCATTTCAGTTTACCCAGAAGGATTAATTCAATTTACGGGATTAAATTCAACCATCACATTTTATAAAGGATTAATCGATAAACTAGGAATAGAAGTATCTGTAATTAGAGGAAGCAATAACAAATTTAAAAGCGCTGTTGAACCCTTTCTATATGAAAAAATGAGTGATGCTAATAGAAAACAAGTAAGCATCTATTTGAATTCACTATGGGAACACATGTTAAAAGGAATTTCTAAATACCGCAAAATAAGTGTGGCTAATTTAAACGAAATTGCAGATAGTATGTTGGTAAGAAATGCAGAAGGAGCAGTGAAATATAAGTTAGCAGATAAAGTAGCCTATAAGGATGAAGCGGTTTCTGACATGATAAAATTAAGTGAAATGGGAGATGATGAATACATCAGTTTTATTTCAATTGGCAGCTATATGCGTGATTCAAGACTAAAGGAGAAATCACCTAAACAAAAAAGAGAAAATCATAAGGATGATGATAAAATTGCCGTAATTTATGCAGAAGGAAGTATTATGGATGGAAGAGCTGATGATGGTTCAATTGGTTCAATTACTTTATCTAAACAAATAAAAAAAGCCAGAAGAGATGAAACTGTAAAAGCCATAGTTCTTCGAATTAATTCTCCTGGAGGAAGTGCATTAGCTTCGGATGTAATTTGGAGAGAATTAATTTTAACTCGCGCTCAAAAACCATTAATCGTATCCATGGGAAATGTAGCAGCCAGTGGTGGTTATTATATTGCCTGTTGTGCAGATAAAATATTTGCAAGCCCTAATACTATAACTGGTTCTATTGGTGTTTTTGGAATATTACCCAATACAGAAAATATGTTTCGTGAAAAACTAGGCGTAACATTTGACCGTGTAAATACAAATTCAAATTCTGATTTAGGATCCATCACAAGAAGTCTGAGCAACAAAGAATATAAAATAATCCAACAAGGTGTTGATGAGATTTATGATGATTTTATTACTAAAGTGGCCGATGGTAGAAAAAAATTAAGCAAAGCTGAAGTAGACAGTATTGGCCAAGGAAGAGTTTGGACTGGAAAAGACGCTTTAAAATTAGGACTGGTGGATGAACTGGGTGGTTTAGAAGATGCAATAGAGGAAGCGGCAAAAAGAGCAGATTTGGAAGATTATTTTATCTTAGAAATTCCAGAAAAAACAACTCCATTAGAACAATTTGTTTCAAAAATGAAAGAAGGAACAGATAAAACGATTAAAATATCTTGGGCTAATCTTTTAGGATTAGATGAGAAAACATTAATTGAATTCGAAAAAATTAAATGGATTCTCGCTGAGAAAGGAATTCATGCAAGGATGTTAATCAACTGGGATGTTGAATAAAATCTGTACGATTTTATAACAATATTCAGCTTACGAAGTTTTTGATAATTCATCGCAACGTTTGCAGAATCATCATCATCTTCGTGTAACCACTTAATGGAAACTTTATACGCTCCTGTTTCAGAACACTTATCTATATGACGGAAAAGTTCTTGGACCCCAATAACAGCGGATGGGCTAATATAATCTAATGAAACTTCAATTTGACAAGATTGATTAATTTTAGCAAAAGTGAACGAGTCCATTATTGGAGCAAAAAACACTTTTGAATTTTCATGGAGACTTTTGCCTTTAATTTCAAGCTTACCTAGAGCTGGATCTAAAATAACTCAGGCGTATTCTGGCTTTCTTTTAAAATAAGGGCATTCATAAATTAATTAAGCAGAATTACGATCAATTTTCACTTCTAATGTAAAGCAAGAAATTCTATCGTTAATTTCTTCAATCTTATAATTAAGTTTATTCTTAGATTTCATTGCCATGGTTATAAATCCTAACCCGGCTCCACCCTTATTACTTATGATTCCATTAGTAAGCACATCCATATATAATTGCTTCACTTCAGCTTCTTCATAAGAATTAATTTGACGAAGCCTTTCTTCAATTGTGGCTCTGTTGGAATTTAAAATAAGGTTGGCTAGAGTAACTAAATATTCATTTTGATCTTGACCTATAATTAAAAATGATGTTTGATAATTGGTTTCATCTTTTTCACCATGCAGTCTTACGTTTTGTAATCCTTCCACTAAAATTGAAAACATTCTTTTAACATTTCCCTTTTTATCATTGGCTTCTAACATTTTTTCTTCAACAGCATTAGAAATAGAGTTTACTAAATCCTGACTGAATTCGCCAAAATGAGAGACAATAATTTTCTTATTGGACTTTACGTTATATTCTCCGTAAATCTCCTGATAACGGGAATTACATATCGCTAAAGCCTTATTAACAGGTATGCTCATTGATTTGAGTTTCTTTAGAGATTTGTATCGTTATAAATATAGTGTTCCCCATACAGAGGTTGCAATTTATGATTTTTGACAAATATAAAATTTTCTCCGACAAAATTTTGTTTTTAACTGCCCTTTGTTTAATGAATCACATGTATACGAGTCTTAAAAAAAGAAGTTGCGAAAAAGCATTTTCCTTCAAATCTCCAAGGCTAATCTTTTGAAAATAAGCTTTCAAGCCAAAATCTAGCCCCATATGATTTTCAAAACCCATTCGAACCCCAAATGAGGCAAAACCTCCATAGCCAATTGTTGTTCTTGGAGCAAAAGTGAAATAGTTTTGCTGAAACATCAAATTATACCTCAATGTTTCTTCGATTAGCACTTCATGTTTGGTCGGTTTTAAGGCATTGAAGTTTACTCCCCATTCAAAAAAAGTCATCATTTTATAATTATCACCCACATCATGATGTAAACCCAAATTAAATTGAAAACGCTGTTCAGCGCCAATAATTTGTTCTGTGAAAATCAAAGGGTCGCCTGATAGATTGGCAGGGTTGTCGGCTTCTAAAGTAAAGGCTTCGTTAATTTTTAAGCTTACATAGTCGGCTCCCAAGGTTAATGCAGTATATTCACTTACCCACCAACCTGCTTCAACTCCTAAATTAATTCCAACTCGATATCTTGGAGCAGCTGGATATTCACCCATTGTAAATGGATACTGAATTTTATCAAAAATCTGACTATAAATTTGAGGAATTTGTAAAAGTCTTACGATATCGTTCTCCCCATATCCGTCATAATAATAGGAAGTCTTTTTTGATGCATGGAAACCACCACCCGTTACAGCAATATAAACTTGATGGGCATCATTTCCTGAATCATCATTCTCTTCTTGAGCGTAGAGAACTGGAGTGGTAAATATAAAATTTAAAACAATTAACTTTTTTAAACATTTCATGGCGCTAAGTTTCAAAAAAACTCTCTATATTAACCAAAAAATTTAAAATTATGGGTCTTTGGGATAAATTTAAAAATGAATTGATAGACATTGTCGAGTTTCTCGACAGTTCAGACAACACTATCTCTTATCGCTTCGAAAGAAAGGATAATGAGATCAAGAACGGAGCAAAAATGACGGTTCGTCCGGGCCAAATGGCTGTTTTTGTAAATGAAGGTAAATATGCGGATGTTTTTCGCGAAGGATTATATGCCTTAGCAACACAAAACCTACCGATACTTTCTACCTTAAAAGGATGGAAATATGGTTTTGATAGTCCTTTTAAAGCCGAAGTATATTTTATTTCCACCAAACATTTTAATGACCAACAATGGGGAACGATGTCGCCAGTGAGTTTGGATGACCCTCGTTATGGTATGATTGAGGTAAAAGCATTTGGAACTTATGGATTCCAAGTGGTAGATCCAATTAAATTCCATGAAAAATTAGTAGCTACTGATGATCATTACACCACCGAAGAATTAAAGAAAAACATGATGGGCGCCATGGGCGGATACATTATGAGTGTGATGGGTGAATTAGAATTAACCTATGATACTTTCGCAAAAAAGAATCAAGAAACTTCTGAAAGAATATTAAATCTTTTGAAAAAGAAATACGAGCCGTATGGTTTAAATATGCTTGAGTTTAATATCATGGGAATGAATCTAACGGATCAGTTCAAAAAAGAAATCGCCGAACTATCTCGCTTGGATAAAATTAACATGCAGAAATTAGCTCAATACAAAACTGCACAAGCAATCGAAAAGTCAGCAGAAAACCCAAATGGTGGAGCTGGTTTGGGAATGGGATTCGGTATGGGAATGGGAATGGGAAATATGATGGCCACTACCTTAGGTGGAATGAACCAACCTCAACAACAACAACAACAAAATAATATGGGCGGAGGAGTACCTCCTCCACTTCCTGGTGTTGTGAAATTCTTTGTAGCCGTAAATGGTCAGCAACATGGCCCATATGAAATGGCACAAATGCAACAAATGGCGCAAGCTGGACAATTAACAAAAGAAATGATGGTTTGGAAAGAAGGAATGCCATCATGGACACAAGCAGGAACTACACCTGAATTGAGCTCATTGTTTGGAAGCACACCTCCTCCACTTCCTCCACCACCACCACCAATGTAGAATTAAATATTTTTTTATATTTACAAGAAAGTTCAATATTCATTTATTGGACTTTCTTTTTTTATAATCATTTAACGGAATTATTATGCACGAAGAAGCAAACACTGCTGCATCCGACCAACAACTTTTAAAATGTTCAAATTGCGGAGCCAATATGAAATTTGCACCAGGGAAACTTGCTATGAAATGTGATGCTTGTGGAACAGAAAATACCATTCAAACCAAAGATGAAAGTATTATAGAGTTAGATTTTCATGAATACATCAAAAAAGCAGTTCCCAAAGAAGATCATCAAGAAATTACTTTAATCACTTGTGATAGTTGTGGAGCAAGCACTCGTTTTGATTCAAACTTGGTTTCTGCTGAATGTGGATTTTGTACCTCTCCACTAACTTTGAAAAATGCAAGTAAATGTGATATTCTAAGACCGAAAAGTTTATTACCATTTGGAATAGATCAAAACAAAGGATTTGATGAATTCACCAAATGGATCAATGGAAGATGGTTTGCACCGAATGATTTGAAACGTTATGCCACGCGTCCTGAAAAACTATCGGGAATGTATTTGCCCTATTGGACCTATGATGCGGACACCAAGAGTTTTTACACTGGTCAACGCGGAATTCGTAGAATAGAAACCTATACGACTTATGAAAACGGAAAAACTGTTACCAAAACAAGAACAGTTACTGATTGGTATTATACTTCTGGCACAGTAAATGAAAATTTTGATGATGTTTTAGTTGTGGCAAGTAAATCGCTTCCTAAAAAATATATAGATGCATTAGAACCTTGGGATTTGAAAAATCTAGTTCCGTTTGACGAACAATTTTTAAGTGGATTCAAAGCTGAAAGTTATCAATTGGATTTAGAGGGAGGTTTTAGTGAATCAAAAAAAATAATGGATATAAAAATTAGAGTTAAAGTAAGACAAGATATTGGCGGACACGAACAAAGAATCACTACACTTTCAACTCAACATAATAATGTAACTTTTAAACATATTTTACTTCCAGTTTGGTTAAGCGCATTTAAATACAATGATAAAGTTTATCGTTTTATGATAAATGGAAGAACAGGAGAAGTACAAGGAGAACGTCCTTACAGTTTCTGGAAAATTTTCTTCTTTGTTTTATTATGCATAGGCGTCGTTGCAGGAATCGTCATGGCAATTATACTGGCACAAAAATGATTTTAAGAATTGTAAAAATGAAATTCAAAGCGGAACACTGTGATGAATTTCAAGCTTTATTTAATAAATATCATTCTCAAATTGCCCAATTTAAGAATTGTATTAGCGTTGAATTATTGCGTGATTTACATGATAAGCAATTATTTTTTACTTATAGTAAATGGGAAAGTGAAGAAGATTTGAATAATTACCGGGAGTCAGAATTATTCAAATCAGTTTGGCCACAAACAAAAGCATTGTTTGAACAAAAAGCGGAAGCATGGAGCATCGAAAAAATCAAATAACAATTTAATTCCCTTCATATACTCTTTCTTACCATTTATCTAAAAATCTATTCTGTATTTTCATAGCTCAAAAACATTTCCTATTCTTGCATCCCAAATAAATAAAGATGAAACTAAAATTATTGTATCTATTACCGTTAGCTTTATTAGCCTGTGGTGAAAAAGCAGAAGAGAAATCGAAAGACGAAAAATCTGAAACTAAAAACGAAAAAGTTGAAGAAAAAGATTTTGTTTATCAAACTGAGCAATTCGGTGATTTAAGAATTCTTCGATATAAAATTGCAGGATTTGATGAATTGACTTCAAAACAAAAAGAATTGTTGTATTATTTATATGAAGCAGCACATTCGGGTAGAGATATTACCTGGGACCAGAATTGCAAATATAATTTAGCGGTAAGAAAAACTATCGAGAATATCGTTACTACTTATTCAGGTGAAAAAAGCGGTGGGAAGTGGGATCAATTTATGGTGTATGCCAAACGTGTTTGGTTTAGCAACGGAATCCACCACCATTATAATTCTGATAAAATCCTACCTGAATTCAATGCTGATTACTTAAAAGAATTAATTTCTAAATCCAATTCAACTGGATTTCCATTGGAAGAAGGCGAAGATATTGCTTTGTTTACAGAAAGAATTTCTTCCATTATTTCAGATCCAACAATTGCTTCCAAGAAAGTGAATCTAGATCCTAAATCAGATATGATTCAAACTTCCGCCACTAACTTTTATGAAGGCGTAACACAAAAAGAAGTTTCTGATTTTTATGCGTCCATGGCTGATAAGAAAAATGAAACTCCAGTGATGCATGGTTTGAATTCAAAATTAGTAGAGGAAGATGGTAAATTAGTAGAAAAAGTTTGGAAAGTAGGCGGAATGTATTCTCCTGCCATTGAGAAAATCGTTTATTGGTTAGGGAAAGCAGAAAAAGTAGCAGAAAACGATTTGCAACGTGATGCCCTAAAAAAACTAATCAAATATTATAAATCTGGAGATCTAAAAGATTTTGATGAATATTGTATTGCTTGGGTAAAAGATACTGAATCTGCTATTGATGTGGTGAATGGTTTTATTGAAGTGTATGGTGATCCACTTGGATTTAAAGGTTCATTTGAATCGGTAGTGAGCGTTCGCGATCCAGAAGCTTCTAAAAGAATTAAAACTATTGGAAAAAATGCACAATGGTTTGAAGATAATTCTCCATTAATGGAACAACATAAAAAGAAAAATGTTAAAGGAATTTCAGCAAAAGTAATTAATGTGGTTGCAGAATCTGGCGATGCTGCTCCTTCTACTCCAATTGGAATTAATCTTCCTAATTCAAATTGGATTCGTGAAGTACATGGTTCAAAATCGGTAAACCTAGGAAACATTGTTGAATCGTATGAAATGAGTGCTGGCGCAGGAACCGTAAATGAATTTTACATCAATGAAGAAACAAAAGCACGTATAAAAGAATGTGGTGGATTAGCAGATAAATTACACACCGATATGCATGAAGTAATTGGACATGCGAGTGGACAAATGAATCCTGGAATTGGTCAACCGAGCGAGACATTAAAAAATTATGCCAATGCATTAGAAGAAGCGAGAGCAGATTTAGTGGCTTTGTATTATTTATTAGATCCTAAATTAGTTGAACTTGGAGTGATGCCATCTTTAGATTACGGAAAAGCTCATTTCGATGCTTATATCACTAAAGGATTGATGATTCAATTAGCGAGAGTAAAATTAGGCTCAGAATTAGAAGAAGCACATATGAGAAATCGTCAATTAGTAGCTTTGTGGGCTTATGAAAAAGGAAAGAAAGAAAACGTAATTGAAAAGAAAAAAGAAAACGGAAAAACATATTTCGTGGTAAATGATTACGAAAAATTAAGAGTTTTATTCGGCGAATTATTGAAAGAAATTCAAAGAATTAAATCAGAAGGTGATTATAATGCTGGAAAAAATTTAATTGAGAATTATGGAAGAAAAGTGGACAAAGAATTGCATAAGGAAGTTTTAGAAAGATATGCTTCTTTGAAAATTGCTCCATACCAAGGATTCATTCAACCGATTCTTACACCCGTAGTGAAAAACGGGAAAGTGGTTGATGTTACAGTAGAATATCCAATGGATTTCACAGAACAGATGTTGTATTTTGGTAAACAATATGGATTGTTGCCGGTGAATAATTAAATAAATCATTGATTAAAACAAAAAAACCCGGTTAATAGCCGGATTTTTTTTTATTTCGTCCCTACGGGACTTAAAAACCATTCCTATTTAAATTTCTCTACACATATTAAATCCCTACGGGATTAAAAAGTCAAATACTGTAAATAATTCTTCAAGTCCCGTAGGGACGAAATATTTTCCCTAAATCAAATCTCTAAAAATATATTTTTCATCATACTCCACTTCAAATTTTTCCAAAAATTCTATATATTCTTCCTTAAATGTTTTTTTCTTGTGATGTAATTCTTGATTTTGAATATACAACTTCACTCGATTTAATTGCGATTTTCCATATGAAAACGCACCATATCCTTCTTGCCATTCAAATTTTGTTTTTGTCAATTTACGATTATTAATCCATTTTGATGAATTCCCTTTCACATCCTGCATTAAATCAGAAATAGATTGCGTTGGACGTAAACCTATTAGTATATGTAAATGATCTGGCATTCCATTTATTGATAAAAGTTGATGTTTATTATTTTTTACAACACCAGTTATATATTTAAATAATTCATCCTTCCACTCCGATTGAATTTGAGAGTTTCGAAATTTTACAGCGAAAACAAATTGAATATGAATTTGAGTATAAGTATTAGCCAAAATAATAAATTTGAAAACAAACTTATAACTACTTCTAAATAATTTAAAAAAATCTAAGCATAAAGTTTTCAGCTAAGTGAAAATACCTAGGATTTAAATACTACTCCAATACAAAACTATCTTTCTTATTAGGCTCTATAATTTCTTTATAACCTTCATTTTTTAATTTCTTACCGAATTCACTGATGGATTCAGGTGAACCATGAACCAAAAATATTTTCTTCACTTCATTTTTTTTCTGACAAGAAAGATATCTGATCATTTCAGTATAATCACCATGCGCGCTATACGAATCAATAATTTTTATTTCTGCTTTAACAGGATATTCATCACCAAAAATTCGTACTTCCTTATTTCCATTTCTTAATTTCCCTGCCAATGAGTTAGGTTCTGCATAACCAACAATCAAAATCGTATTTTTTTCATTGTCGATATTATGCATGATATGATGTTTCACTCTACCCGCTGTTGCCATTCCAGAAGCACTAATAATAACGCAAGGTTCTTTTAATTCATTTAATGCTTGTGATTGATCTTTATCCGCAATATAAGTCAACTGATCAAACCCAAATGGATCGGGGTCTGTTTTTGCAACTTGCCTTACTTTTTCATTTAATTCATCTACATGTTTTCGTGTTATATTGGTTGCATTAAAGGAAAGCGGACTATCTACAAATATTTTAATCTTTGGTAATTTCCCCTGTAATTCTAGATTATTCAAGGTAAAAACAATTTCTTGTGTTCTGCCTAAACTAAATGCGGGAATAATTACTTTTCCTTTTCTATTGACACAAGTTTCGATAATTGTATTTAAAATATGTAATTCTGCATCTTTATTTTCTTCATGTAATCTATTACCATAAGTGGATTCACAAATAATATAATCCGACTGTGGAAAAGGTAATGGGTCAATAATTAAACTGGTATTGTATCTTCCAATGTCACCCGTAAAAGTAAAGTTAGTTTGTTTTCCATTTTCTTGGATAATTAAAGTAACTGCAGCACTTCCTAAAATATGACCGTTAAATGTGAATTTCAATTTCACTCTATCCGTCAAATCAATTTCTTTATTGGCTGGTAATGGAACAAATCTTTCTAAGCACGGTATAATATCTTCTGAATCGTAAAGTGGTTCTATTTTCTTTTTATCTTTTTTAACCCGTTTTTTATTGATGAATTTCACATCATCTTCTTGAATTTTCGCGCTATCCTTTAAAAGTATTTCACAAATTTCGAATGTGGCTTCTGTGCAATAAATTTTTCCTTTGAATCCATCTTTCACTAATTTAGGAAGCAAACCAGAATGATCAATATGCGCATGAGAAAGAATAACAATATCTATTAAATGAGGATCAAATCCAAAATGACGATTTAGCTCCTCTCCCTCCTTACCCATTCCTTGGTATAAACCACAATCTAATAAAATTCTTTTGCCGTTATCAAGAGAAAGTAAATGTTTACTTCCTGTAACGGTTTTGGCCGCGCCATAAAAACTTATTTGCATATTTATTAAATGAAAAATCCCGCTTTTCTGCGGGATTTAATTTTTACTTGAACGAAGCTAATTTTTCTGAAACATATTCTCCAGCTTTCAATTTTACTTGTACTTTTTTAAATGTCTCCACTGTATATTCTACATCTTCCAATGTATGGGCTGCAGTGGGAATAATTCTTAAAATAATCATCCCTTTTGGAATAACTGGATAAACCACAATAGAACAGAAAATACCATAATTCTCTCTTAAATCGAAGGTAATATTAGTAGCTTCTGCAACGGTTCCATTTAAAATAACCGGAGTAACACATGAATTAGTATTTCCAATATTTAATCCAACTTCTCTAAAACCTTTTTGAAGTGCGTTTGTTATTTTCCAGAGATTATCCTTTAACTCTGGCTTAGTTCTCATTAATTCTAAACGTTTCAATGCACCCACTACAAGCGGCATTGGCAATGCCTTAGCAAAGATTTGTGAACGCATATTGTAACGTAAATAGTCAACAATATTTTCTGTACTTGCAATGAACCCTCCCGTTAAAGCAAAAGACTTTGCAAATGTTCCGAAATACACATCAATTCCATCTTGGCATCCTTGTTCTTCACCTGCGCCTGCTCCTGTTTTTCCAAGTGTTCCGATTCCGTGGGCATCATCAACATATAATCTGAAATTATATTTCTTTTTTAATTCTACAATCTCTTTTAATTTTCCTTGATCGCCTGCCATTCCAAAAACTCCTTCAGTGATCACCAAAATTCCTCCTGGCTTATCTTCAATAAGTTTTTCGGCACGTTGTAATTGTTTTTCTAAACTTTCGATATCATTGTGTGCAAATACAAATCGCTTACCGATATGTAATCTCATTCCATCCAAAATACAAGCATGTGATTCGGAATCATAAACAATCACATCATTTCTATCCACTAAAGCATCAATAGAAGAAACCATTCCTTGATAACCGAAATTCAATAGTATTGCATCTTCTTTCATCACAAAAGAAGCTAATTCTGCCTCCAATTTTTCATGATTATTTGAATTTCCACTCATCATTCGAGCGCCCATTGGATAGGCTAATCCCCATTCAGCAGCAGCATCGGCATCCGCTTTTCTTACTTCCGGATGGTTGGCTAATCCTAAATAATTATTCAAACTCCAGCAAAGAACTTCTTTGCCACGAAAAATCATTTTATTTCCAATTGGTCCTTCCAATTTTGGAAACATAAAATAACCGTGAGTTTCTTTAGCATATTTACCAAGAGGTCCGCGGTTTGATTCAATTTTTTCAAAAATATCCAAGGCAGTAATTTTTAAGGTTTATTAATTGCAAAGTTATAGTAATATGAACTATTTGTCAATTTAAGACATAATTTTATTAACAAAACCACGTTTTTGACCTATACATTTCATTCAGAAAAATAATTACCTTTGCCCCGCTCATGAGAAATATTTTCTACCTCCTATTTTTACTTTTCGCCTTTTCCTCTTGTAATGAATTCACTAAAATTCAAAAAAGTGATAATCATGATTATAAAGCCGAAAAAGCCCATGAATATTTTGAAATTAAAAAATATGACAAGGCTGTTGCTCTGTATGAATCGGTGATTCCCTATATCCGTCTTTCTACTGATTTTGAAAGAATATATTATCGATATGCTTATTGCCACTACTATTTGCGTGATTATTATTTAGCCAACTATTATTTTAAGAGTTTTGCTAAACAATTTCCGCAAAGTAATTTTTCAGAAGATGCATTATTCATGGCAGCACTTTGCAGTGTAAAAAATTCACCAAATTATCAATTGGATCAATCAGAAACACAAGGAGCCATTGATGAATTGCAACTTTTCATGAATCGTTACCCAACTAGTGTTAAAAAAGATACTTGCAATAAAATCATTGACGGATTGGTAATTAAACTAGAGAAAAAGGCTTTTGAGAACGCCTACTTGTATTACAAAACCGAAAATTATAAGTCGGCCATGATTGCTTTTAAAGGTGTTTTGGAGGAATTTCCTGCCACTTCTCAAAAAAATGAACTTATGTTATTGATAGTCAAAGCCGGATATAAATATTCAGTGATGAGCATTGACTCTAAAAAACAAGAAAGATATAATGAGACTTTGAAAAATTACAATAACTTTGCATCCCTTTTCACTGATCCTGCAAAAAAGGAAGAGGCAGAGAGTTTTTCAAAAAATTGTCTGAAGGATCTCGAAAATTTGAAATCAACTCTTAAGAAATAAATTTATGAGCTACAAAAACTCTACTGCCGAAAGAACAACGATTACTCGTGATGTAAACAAGTTGTATGAAGAATCAACTGGGAATGTTTATAAATCAGTGGTGATTATGTCTAAAAGAGCTAATCAAGTGGCGTCTGAAATGAAAGAAGAATTGTCTCAAAAATTATCTGAATTTGCTTCTAATTCAGATAATCTTGAAGAAATTTTTGAAAACAGAGAGCAAATTGAAATTTCTAAGCATTACGAAAAACTTCCTAAAGCTGTTGCTATTTCAATTCAAGAATTCAGCGAAAATCAGACCTACTACCGTTCGCCTGAAACTCCTGCTGTTTAATTTCGAAAAATGTTGCGCGGTAAAAAAATAATTATTGGCGTAACAGCCGGAATTGCCGCCTACAAAACTAATTTTCTTGTTCGTTTATTAATCAAATCTGGCGCTGAAGTTAGAGTCGTTATGACTCCCGATTCGCTTGAATTTGTTACGCCACTTACTTTCTCTACACTTAGTAAAAATCCTGTTTGGCATACTTTCAAGTCCAATGAAAATGGACAATGGAATAACCATGTGGATTTGGGAATTTGGGCTGATCTTTTTATTCTCTCTCCTTGCACAGCCAATACCATTTCTAAAATGTCGCATGGCGTTTGTGATAATATTTTAATGGCCGTTTATCTTTCAGCAAAATGTCCAGTTTGGATTGCACCAGCCATGGATTTGGATATGTATT
>JBIPLT010000157.1:0-7240 GCA_044368255.1 Flavobacteriales bacterium | reverse complement strand
TCTTGCATAAATTATTGGATGAAAAAAAATAGATTATTTGTTTTAGTCTTTTTTATTTTTTTTTTGAATTCTGCTTATGCGCAAGATTCAATAGTCAATCTTCCTATTGAAAAAAAACCATATGAGATGGAATTTGAAAATGGTCTTTTCATTCGAGGAAAAGCTATTGGTGGTTTCTTTTTTCACGCCTAAAGAATGCGAATTTTAATTTCATTTTTATGGATGGAGGAATTTCTAAAAACTAAAAAATTATACACTAAAAATATTTTTCTCCTCATTTATTCAGAGAACGAATTAAGCTTGCCAAATTCGCCATCTTTTGTTTTTGGCGGTATTTCTTAGCATAATCTGTATAATATTCATGTTTTTCTAGAAAACTAATTTGTCGTTTGATCCATTCTTTCTTTGAGAATTTAATTCCTTGTGCCATTAATTCTTTATATAAAGTGGCTGCAATTGGAGTATAATCTTTTCTACCTAAATAATCATAATCCGCATCTCTCATGATCATCTGAAGAGAAGTTTTTGGTTTGCTTCTAACTTTAGTGGTACGAATAATTCCACTAATGATATGAATTTGGTTGGGAGTATAACCATAATCAGGTAAAATTTTTCTGGCCATTTTAATTCCTATTTCCTCGTTGTGGTGGTAGGTAAAAATATAACCTGAATCATGAAATAAAGCTGCTGTATTTAATAATAAATGTTGATCATCATTAATTCCTTCTTCTGTTGAAATTCGCTGTACTGCCGAAATCACATCCAATGTATGATGAACGCCATGATAAAATAAATTCTTATTTAATTCCTTAGTCATTCGAGCAATCATATAATCTAACAAACGAGGGTATTGAATAAAAATTAGTCCAGCAGCTTGCATGAAATCTTTATTAGGTTTTAAACCCAATCCTCCAACCGAAAATTCTTTTTTGATTTTATCTACATGATACATTCCCATCAAACCAATATTTTTAGCTTCTAATTCTCCTCTGAAAGAGCAATCGAAATAGGCCTTAATCTTTTTATAGGTCTCCTCCGAAATATTTACTTTTCCGGGTTCGGCAGAGGAACACATTCTGCTGGCAATATTTACTGTATCACCCCAAACATCATATGCGAATTTTGATTTTCCAATTACGCCTGCTACCAGCGGTCCCGAATGTAGTCCAATTCGCAAATACCATGATTTTTTTCCAAATTGATTGTTTTTTAATTTAAGATTTTCCATAAACTGGTTAATCTCATAGGCAGCTAACAAAGCTAAAATAGGATTTTCTTTTCTTTTTTCGGGCACACCACACACGCACATGTAGGCATCTCCAATGGTCTTTATTTTTTCAAGGTTATATTTCTTGATGATTTTATCAAAGGCAGCGAAATAATGATCTAATTTGTTCACTAATTCAACGGGACTCATTTGTTTGGTGTGATAACTAAAAGCAACGAAATCGGTAAATAATACTGTAGAAAGTCCGTAACGTTTAGGTTTAACTTTTCCTTTTTCTTCTAATTCTAAAGCAATTTCTTGGGGGAGAATATTATTGAGAAGTTGTTTTACTTTTTTTGTTTTTTGATATAGTTTAACGAAAACCTGAATGATGGATTTCACCATGTTTGCATCAAATGGTTTTTCAATATAATCTACAATTCCCACTTTGTAACTTTGCAGCGCTTCTTTGAAGGAGTGTTTATCATCCACCACGGCAATAACAAAAGTATCCTCGGTGCTCGGGTCTGATTTAATTCTTGCCATGAAATCTTTCACATTGCTTCCAACTAACGAATAATCGAAAAGAAGAACAGAAACCTCAGTGTAAATCATAATGTCAAATGCTTTTTCTTCGTTATCTGTTGTAATAACCGTAAAAGGCAAAGCACCGATAATCGTTTCGAGTTTCTCGGTTCGTTTTTTGTTATCGTCAACAATTAAAATAGCGGCAGACATATCGTAAATATAATGTGGAAATTTGTAAATAAGAAAATTTGTAAATTAGGTAATCAGAACTTTTATCTAACATTTTGAATTCAAGTCATTAATGACTGACCCTTAAACTTTGAACTTTAAACAAAAAACAAAAACATTTCCTACATTTGCCCTATGTCCAAACCCTCTATACCCAAAGGCACCCGCGATTTTGGCCCCAATGAAATGGCCAAAAGGAATTATATTTTTGATTCTATTCGAACTATTTTTAAGAAATATGGTTTTCAGCCTATCGAAACGCCTTCCGTTGAAAATATCGAAACATTAACAGGAAAATATGGGGACGAAGGCGATCAGTTGCTTTTTAAGATTCTAAATTCTCGACCTCACGAAGCAAAAGATGCCGACAAACAAAAAATGCGTGAGGCTTTTGAAAGTTCATTGAACAAAAGTTTCAATACAAAAGATTTGACCGAAAAAGCGCTTCGATATGATTTAACTGTTCCTTTCGCCCGTTATGTGGTGCAACACCAAAATGAAATTTCTTTCCCTTTCAAAAGATATCAAATACAACCCGTTTGGAGAGCCGATCGTCCGCAAAAAGGACGTTACCGTGAATTTTACCAATGCGATGCGGATATGATTGGAAGTAATTCTCTATTGAATGAAATAGATCTTTTATTATTGGTAAATGAAGTTTTTGGAAAATTGAATATTCCAATTACGATTAAATTAAACAATAGAAAAATATTAAGTGGAATTGCAGAAGTTACTGGAGAATCAGAAAAATTGGTTGACATCACTGTGGCCATTGATAAACTGGATAAAATTGGCGAAGAAAAAGTATTGGAGGAGTTGCGTTCTAAAAACGTCAGCGAATCAGCCATAGAAAAAATAAAACCTCTTTTATCTTTCAAAGGAAATACAGAAGAAAAATTCAAATTACTCGATGAAATTTTAGCTACTTCTGAAACCGGTAAAAAAGGAATTGAGGAATTAAAGTTCATTTTCACCACTGCATCTTCCTTAAACATTAAACCTGAAACTTTAAACTTTGATATCACCCTCGCTCGTGGCTTGAACTACTATACCGGTGCTATTATCGAGGTAAAAGCAAACACACCAACCTTTACTGCGAGTATTTGCGGAGGCGGAAGATACGATGATTTGACTGGAATTTTTGGTTTGCCCAACATGAGTGGAGTAGGGATTTCTTTTGGAGCCGACAGAATTTATGACGTGATGAACGATTTGAATTTATTTCCAGAAAATAACGAATCAAAAACACAATTGTTATTTATTAATTTCGGAGAGAATGAAGCCGCACATTGTTTAAAATTATTAGTGAATGCTAGAGCAAACGGAATCAATGCGGAATTGTATCCCGATAATGCAAAAACAGGCAAACAGATGAATTATGCCAATGATAAAAAGATTCCTTTTGTGGCTTTGATTGGAAGTAATGAGATGGCGGAAGGTAAAATTACCTTAAAAAATATGGAAAGCGGTGAACAAAATAGCATTGCTGAATCTGACTTAATTTCAATCTTGAAAAAATGAACGAGTATATAACACCTGACGAGATTTCATTGGCACAATTAGAAGAAATTGTGGATAGTTCAAAGAAAATTCAATTATCGGATAAGTCAAAAAAAGCGGTACAAAAATGCTTTGATTACCTTCAAGAAAAAATGGCAGAGGGCGATGCACCTATTTATGGAATTAATACGGGTTTCGGTTCGCTTTGCAATACCAAAATAAATAAAGAAGATTTAACAAAACTACAAGAGAATTTAGTAAAGTCACATGCTTGTGGAATGGGTGAAGAAGTTCCAGAAGAAGTGGTGAAATATATTTTGTATTTAAAAATTCGCGGAATGGCTTATGGCCATTCAGGAGTTTCGGTGGAATTAATAGAAAGATTAGTTCAACTATACAATGAAAATGCTTTGCCTGTTATTTTTCAGCAAGGATCATTGGGCGCTTCGGGAGATTTAGCTCCTTTAGCTCATTTATCTTTACCCTTATTAGGAATAGGAAATATTAATCATAATGGAAATAAAAAATCAGCAGATGATTTTTTGAAAGAATTACGTCTTTCTCCTCTTAAATTGCAAGCAAAAGAAGGTTTGGCTTTATTAAACGGAACACAATTTATGAGTGGCTACGGTTCTTATTTGAGTATAAGAATGAATAAGCTTTCTTATTGGGCAGATGTTATTGGCGCGATTTCTTTAGAAGCATTTGATGGAAGAATAGAACCGTTTGATGAATTAATTCATTCGGTGCGCTCGCATGCTGGACAAAAAAGTACCGCTCGTTTTTTTAGAAAAATATTGGATGAAAGCGAAATGATTACCAGTGAAAAAACGGCTGTTCAAGATCCGTATTCTTTTCGTTGTATCCCGCAAGTTCATGGTGCATCTAAAGATATGTTAGATTATATCAATGGAGTTTTTGAGCGAGAAATTAATTCGGTAACGGATAATCCAACGATTTTTCCAGAGGCAGATCAAATTATTTCGGGAGGAAATTTCCATGGTCAACCACTGGCAGTTGCCTTAGATATGATGTGTATTGCTGCTGCTGAATTGGCAAGTATTTCGGAGCGTAGAATTTATAAATTGAATTCAGGCCAAAGAGGATTGCCAGTGTTTTTAACTCCAGCGGCTGGTTTAAATTCGGGATTTATGATTCCGCATTATGTGGCTGCTTCGATGGTAAGCCAGAATAAACAATTATGCACGCCTGCCTCAGTAGATACAATTGATTCGAGCAATGGACAAGAAGATCATGTGAGCATGGGAGCGAATGCAGCAACGAAAGCCTATCGAGTGGTGGAGAACCTCGAAAAAATATTGGCCATCGAATTAATGAATGCCGCTCAGGCCATCGAATTTAGACGTCCTAAGAAAAGTTCACCTTTCATTGAAAATATACTCGCAGAATACCGAAAAGTGGTGCCATTTGTAAAGGAAGATGTTTATATGCACGAACAGATGGAAGATTCGAGGAAGTTTTTAAAGGGGTTTGTTTTAGTTTAATTAAAAATGAAAGAAGCATTTTCTTGCTTCCATTTCATTTTCCCTATTTCAAGTTTAAACAAAAAACAGATTTAATAAAGTAAAGCAGACCATCTTTTTTAAAGACCTTTTTTATGCTAAACTATTATTTATTCTGAGTTGTAAATGTTCTTGAATTTTGATTAAATTTTCATCACTTTAAACGATTCAATATTTCCCTTTGTATCTTCAATTTTTAGGAAGTATGTCCCAGGAATTAAGATTATTTCTAATTGAATAACAGATTTGTTTTCTGGCTTAACTGTTCTCAATTTTCTTCCAGAAACATCGTAAATGCTAATTTCAAAAATCTCAATATTATCAGGTTTTTCAATATTTATTATTGAAGACGTAGGGTTAGGATATATAGTATATAGAAGATTATCAAGCATGCTAATTCCTAATGAAGTTATGTTATTACATGAACTCACAACAGTGCATGCTCCAATCGTTATACTTACGGCGTAACTTCCGCTTGAGATTGGCTGATAAGTTTGACTATTGGCACCAGAAATTGGTGCTAAATTACTGCTGCAATCAAGCCATTGATATGATCCTCCTGATGCAACTGCTGTAAGGATATTTCCACTTAATGTTACTTGATCGCTTGGCGGATTAGTTATGCTCAGATTTAACGTAATGGTAGAATCACATCCTAAAGAATTGGTTAGAATCTGTGTATAGTTACCAGATTGGGAGTATGTTTGAGCATTTAACACATAACTGGAGCACGCTGACGCATTTATAATAGATGCACTGTTTTGGCAAATTGGTTTATATTGCCAAACACTATTTACTGGAATAGTATGGGGAGCATAATACTGAGTTCCACACAAAATATATGAATCGGATGAAAAACTAAAAGTTCCTCCTTGTGAGTGATTTTCAGGAAGGTTTTGCCTTTGAGTCCATAGGTTATTTAAAGGATCAAACTCATAAATTAAACTCGTTGTTTGAGGGGTAGTCGTTGAATTAATTCCTGTTCCATAAAAGCCTTTAGATGATGTTTGGAACGAAAAATAAGAGTTCAAAATTCCAGCTGTAAAATTAGGTAGATTATTTACTAATGACCAAATATTTATGGAAGGATCATATTTGTATAATGATCCTGTTGTTGCAGTTATATATGTACTGGTATAACCCATATTGTTGAGTGAAAAATTAATATTTCCACCTGGTGAGGCCGGTATGCTAGCTTTTGGTGTCCAACTGTAAGAGGTTGGATTAAATTCAAAAAAGGAATTACCCATTTGACCTCCTCCAACATAGCCTTTACTGTTTAATACAAAATTATATCCCCTGTTGGTTGCTATAGGTATATTCCCTATCAATGTCCACGTATCATTAATGGGGTTATATTCCCAAAAGTCACTTACAAAAACATTATTTGAAGAAGCTCCTGAACCATAGTATATCTTTCCATTTAAACTGAATCCATTACCAGCTTGAAAAATTCCCTGACCAGGATATTTTGATTTTTGTTTCCAAGTATTGTTTAATGGATCGTACTCATACAAATAAACTTCGAAAATATCCATGTTAGTTAAAGTATTGCCAGTCAAACCAGAATACTGGAACAGCGCAAAGCCTTTATCACCAATAGTTGTAGAAAAACCAAAATATTTTTTCAGGCCACCATGAACAGCTTTGACTTCCCAACTATCTGTCTGCGGCGAATATTTTAAATTGGTTTCTCTACCATAACCATCATAATTCCAACCTGAAGGCGACTGGCAAACAGGATTATAGCCGCCTGCAATATAATAACCATATCCATTTACTGAAGCAGCACAACCATTAGAAATTTTACCTAGATGAATATTGGACTTTTGAACCCACGAATCATTAGGTGGATAATAAGCCCAAACTTCATCATATGTCACTGCACTTTGACAGTTGGCCGGATTAGATTGACCACCACAGTGAAAGATTGTATCATTAATAACGAAAGATTCGGAATAATATCGATTTCCTGGCATGGGACTTTTTTGAGCCCAGGTATTATTATCAGGATTGTATTCATAATTTATACTAACAGCATTAGTTAGCGCAGAAGAGGTACCTGAAACATAAATTCTATTATTTACTGAAGCGCAGTTTAATCCAAAATACGAAAAAGGATAATTTGCTAACTGTGACCACGAATTCGTTGCGGGAGTGTATTTCCACCAATCATTCAAGTATGTATTAACACCCCATCCAGTGCCTACATAGCCTGATTTACCAACATTTGTAGCAACAGCAGAATGTCTTC
>JBIPLT010000156.1:0-7247 GCA_044368255.1 Flavobacteriales bacterium | reverse complement strand
AATTGGTGCGGAGATTAAGAGGTTGTAAGAAATTAAACTTATTTTCTACGAGTAACTTCTGACCCCTCCGTCTCGAAGACTCGCCACCTCCCCTAAGATACGGGGAGGAGTAAAGACAAGATTGCTTAAACTCAGTATTTAATTAGAAAGGCTTTGTTAGTAATGCAAAATTTTTATTCGGAGACTTTCTTAATCTTCCCCTTGCTAAGGGGAAGTACCGCGAATGCGGGGAAGGGGTCTAGAGTACTCATCATTTCAAATAAATAAACCATCATTTCATCATTCTGCCTTTGCCTTTTTCATTCTCTTACGTATATCGGCGTAGCTATGGAAGTCGCGATTATATCCCTTTTGTCCAGCGTGATTGTCATCATGGTGTTTTTGTTTTGGCGTTTATCCAAAAAGCAAGGAGATGATCTAAAAGAGAAACAATTATTGAATGAAGAAGTGGAGAAAATTCGGCATTCTCTTCTCGAGCAAGAAAATTTTTTAGCCTATACTAGTCACGAATTACGTGACCATTTTTATTACCAACGAAAAATACATTGTATTAAGCACAATGAAAGATCTTGAATCAAAACTCACTGCTCCTGAATTTGCGCGCGCACATCGCTCGTATATCTTGCGTATAGATAAGATTACTTCCATTGAAGATAATTTTATCAACTTAGCCGGAAAAGCGATTCCTATTGGTAAAAATTACAAGGATGAGTTGATGAAATTGTTGAATACGATGTAAAAGGTAATTGGTTTATAATTTTTGGTTTTTCGTTAGGTCATCCTGAGTAGTTTCGATTCTTAGAGAAACGTATCGAAGGATGTTAAAGTATACTTGAACTATATTGATAATTAGGCATATTAATTTTATTTCTATCATCAGTAACCAATTTGGTTACTTTTCGAATATTTGTAGGAATGAACATCCACAACAAAGGATCATTAAGAGATTTTTGGATCAAACATTCACAGTCAAAGCGCCCTTTTGAGTTTTGGTATGCCGATGTTTTAGCTAAAGATTGGAAGAGGCCAGCTGATGTAAAAAAAGATTATGTATCTGCCAGTATCGTTGGAAATAATAGAATTGTTTTCAATATCGAGGGTAATGATTTTAGATTGATTTTGGAGTTCAATTATCAAAAAGGTTGGGCGTTTGTGAAATTCATAGGAACGCATGCTGAATATGATAGAGTAGATGCAGAGCAAGTGAATATGTTTACGAAAAAGAGCAAATGAGATTTAAATAAAGAGATATGCATTTCAAAAAATTAAAATCCAAAAAAGATTACCACGAAGCTCTAGAAAGATTCGAGGAAGTTTTTCAAGCTAAATCAGGCTCGAAAGAAAGTGATGAAGCCGATGTTTTATCCCTTTTGATAAAAGATTATGAGGATGAACATTTCGTTTTTGATACTCCTTCTCCTATTGAAGCAATCAAATACCGAATGGAGCAAAAAGGCATTACCAATAAAGATTTAGCAACCGTATTAGGATATAAAAGCCGTGTAACTGATATTTTCAATAATAATCGTAAGCTAAATCTCAATATGATACGTAAATTACACGATTACTTGAATATACCGGTTGAGGTTTTGATTAGGGAGTATTGAGAGAAATTTCGGATTTCGGAATTTGAAATTTCGAATATTTTGGCAACGGTCATCCTGAGTAGATTTGAGTCTTAGAAAATCGTATCGAAGGATGAATTAATTTGTTTTAAATTTAGAAAAGGTAGATTAATAATATCTAAGTAGTTTGCACGGATTACAAATTATCGTGAGCATTTTTTCTAAAAAATTTATTTATAAAAATTTGACATTAAGTGTGTCTTTACAACTTGTGAAACTGAAAATTCATTTATACATTTTAATGTACAATATTTACTTTTTTAACCACTCTTCTAATTTTTTATTCCCTTTACTTGCATTACAAGAGCTACAACAAAGTGCAATATTTTCAGGACCATTTATTCGAATAACATTAATTATATGTTCCCAAGTAGCTTTGGTTTTCAATGAGGAATTTGAAAATATAATTCCACAATAAACGCAACTTATATCACGCTTTTTTACAATTTCTTCTACATTCTTCGGAATTCCTCAACGATTTGACATAATTAACTATTAATAAAAAAAGCGCAAACTCTCATTCACGCTTTAGTATTTATTCTTTTTTAAACTTTGAACATTAAACTTTGAACTCTCCCCTCAATCCGTCTTCAACAACCACTCATCCAAAATCCGATTAAACTCTTTTGGATGTTCCATCATAGGCGCATGTCCGCATTTATCAATCCAAAATAATTCTGAATGTTTGATCAGCCTATGAAATTCTTCGGCTACATCTGGTGGGGTGATATTATCGTTTCGTCCCCAAATCAAACACGTTTTCATTTGGAAAGCAGGTAAATCTTCGGCCATATTATGACGAATAGCCGATTTTGCCATAGCTAGAATGCGAATTAATTTAGCGCGATCAGAAGTAACTTCCAAAACTTCATCTACTAATTCGTCCGTCACCATCGTTTGATCGTAGAAAGTAAATTTAATTTTATCTTTCAAATATTCTCTATCGCCACGTCTCGGTGTGCTTCCTCCAAATGCGTTTTCATACAAGCCAGAGCTTCCAGTTAAAATTAAACGCTCCACCATTTGTGGATTGTTCTTCGAAAAAACTAATCCCACATGTCCGCCCAATGAATTTCCCAATAATGTGGCTTTCTCAATTTTCATTTCTTTCAGGAAAGCAAGAACGAATTTTGCCAATGAACCAACGCCTGTGGTAAGCACCGGCATCGTATAAATCGGTAAACTCGGAACCAATACTCTGTATCGAACAGAAAATTGATTTAAAATCTCTTCAAAATTGCTCAATCCTCCGAATAAACCATGAAGTAAAATCAATGGTTTTCCATTGCCTTTTTCGAGGTAACTAAACTCTCCTTGTTGCTTTAATTCTGTCATGCACTATATCTTTTATGATTTCCAAAAATAGCGATTTCAAAGCAGATTTCCACTATTCGTCATAAGGCTTTCAACAGGTTATTGTGAACTGGTTTCCAATTGTCTCCCACCTTCTCCCACTTTCTAAAAGCCTTGATATTATTGGATTATTTGAATATTTATGTAACTTTGCCAAGTACTTGACGTTAAAACTTATGAACATTGTGGGAGAGAGTGGTAAATTGTGGGAAATAATGAATATTTTTACGCCTTAGTGTGATGGCAAACTTTATTGGAGAATTTGAATGCAAGCTTGACGAGAAAGGAAGATTTATGCTTCCTGCAGGAATCAAGAAACAGCTCGACCCGACTGATCACGAAACCTTTGTGGTTAATCGAGGGTTCGAGAAGCAACTCAATTTGTATCCAGTGAAGGAGTGGGAGAAGCTGATGGCCAAGGTCACCAAAAGGGTGAATGGCTTTACCGAAAAGGGTCGTAGACTCTTAAGGCAGTTTAGAAATGGCGCAATTCCCGTTACCCTCGACTCCAGCGGCAGGCTACTCTTGCCGCAAAACTTATCCGGCTTCGCTGGAATCTCCAAAGATCTCATGGTCGTTGGTGCATTCGATCGAATCGAACTTTGGGATAAGAAAAAGTACGAACAGGAAATGAAGGATGGAATGGCTGACTTCTCCACGCTTGCCGAAGAATTACTAGGCAATCTGGATGAGGACCATGTCGAGTAGCGCCTATCACACACCTGTTCTTTTACATGCTGCTGTCAACGGCCTGGAAATTCAACCCACCGGAAATTATGTAGACGTTACTTTTGGCGGAGGTGGTCATTCTCGTGAAATTCTAAAACAACTTACCACTGGTAAACTTTTTGGTTTTGATCAAGATCCCGACGCAAAAAATAATATTCCCTCCAATGAGAATTTTGTTTTTGTTCCGCAAAACTTCTGTTACCTCAGTAATTATTTAAGATTTTACGGTGCAAATCAAGTAAACGGAATTCTAGCAGACTTAGGTGTTTCTTCTCATCAGTTCGATGATGCTTCTCGCGGATTTTCTATTCGCAATGACGCTTTTCTCGATATGAGAATGAATAAAAATCAAGAACTCTCGGCCATCGATGTGATCAATGATTATCCTGAAGAGAAATTAAAATACATTTTCAAAACCTACGGTGAACTTCAACACGGAACCAACGTGGCGAAAATGATTGTGAAGGCAAGAACGAATGCGAGTATTAATACCACTCGCGATTTAGTGGATGCACTTTCGCAAATGATTCCGAAGAAAAACGAAAAACAATTTCTCGCTCAAGTTTTCCAAGCGATTCGAATTGAAGTGAACGGTGAATTGGATGTACTCGAAGATTTCCTAAAACAAGCTTTAGATTTTTTACAACCCGGCGGACGACTTGTGGTGATTTCTTATCACTCTCTGGAAGACCGTTTGGTGAAAAATTTTATGCGAACCGGAAAAATGGAAGGTGAAGTAGAAAAAGATTTTTACGGAAACCCAATCACGCCTTTCGAATTGATTACAAAAAAACCAATGGTGCCCACAGCAGAAGAAATAGAACAAAACCCAAGAGCAAGAAGTGCAAAATTGAGAATAGCAGAAAAGAAATGAGTAACAAGTTTAAAGAGAAAAAAGAAGAGAAGAGTACAACAAAGAAAGTGAGAAAACCTAATAAGGTAGCTCGCTCTTTTATGGATGTATTAAATGGAAATGTATTGACGAAAGATTATGTGATTCAAAATCTTCCTTTCATCGTTTTCATCACGGCTTTGATGTTGGTGTATATCGGAATGGGATACAATATTGATAAAAATACAAGATTGATAAACGCATTAGAAGAAGAGAATTTGGATTTACGTACAGAAGAAATAGCAGTGAAAACAGAATATAATGTGGTGAGCGGACAATCACAAGTGGCAGATTCAACGGCAAGAATTGGTTTAGTAGAAGCAAGAGATGAAGCACCTAATATTATAGCTGTGCCAAATGAAACATTGAATAATTTATATTGAATTGGAAGATAAAAAAGACATAGCTTGGAGAGTTTATACAGTGTATTTCATTTTGGGAATCATTTGTCTATTGGTTTTAATTCGTGTGGTTAAGATTCAAATGACAGATATTAAAGAATGGGAAGAACAAGCAGCACAACTAAAAACAGAAATGAGAACCATTCCTTCGAAAAAAGGAAATGTATATTCTGATAATGGAAGTTTGTTGGCTACCTCTAATACCGTTTACGATATTCATATGGATTTAGGAGCAGATGGGTTAACGGATGATCTATTTAATGAAAATATTGATTCACTTTCTCTTCGATTATCCAAAATGTTTCGCGGTAAAACAAAAGATGAATATAAAGAATGGTTAATTAATGAACGTAATAAAGGTGAAAAAGGGAATCGTTATTTATTAATCGCAAGAAAAGTTAGCTATAACCAATTAAAGGAATTAAAATCTTTCCCTCTTTATAGAAATGGTTCCAACGTTGGTGGAATGATTGTAGATCCAATCAGTAAACGTATCCGTCCGTTTGGAATTTTAGCAGCACGTACCATTGGATACGAACGTCAAGATCCCGATCATCCTCAATTCATCACTCGTGTTGGAATTGAAGGTGCATTTTCTTCTTTATTGAATGGCGTTGACGGAAAACAATTGATGCGCAAAACAGGAGGAAGATGGAAAGCCGTTTCGGATAAATATGATGTTATTCCTGAAGACGGAGCAGATGTGTTTTCTACTATTGATATACGCTTACAAAATGTGGCAGAAAATGCATTACTCAATCAATTAAAAAAATACAAAGCCAAAAGTGGGTGTGTAGTTTTAATGGAGGTAGAAACAGGTTATATAAAAGCCATTGCCAATCTTTCTAAAGAAAGTGATAGTTCTTATTATGAATATTTCAATAATGCTTTAGGTGTTGCAACCGAACCAGGTTCTACAATGAAAACGGCTTCTTTGATGGTAGCGCTAGATCAAGGAATGGTGAAGATGTCTGATAGCGTAAAAACAGGTACTGGAAAACTTAAATATTATAATTTAACGATGACCGATTCTAAAGCACATGGAACAATTTCCGTTCATGATGCCTTAGTTTTTTCTTCTAATATCGGAGTTTCTCGTCCACTTTTTAATGCTTACAAAAGTGAAGCAGAAAAATTTGTAGCAGGAATTAAAAAAATTGGATTGCATTTACCGTTGGGTGTAGATCTTCAAGGTGAAGCAAAACCATTGGTGAAAGATCCAACAGGCGATGATTGGTCAGGAGTTTCATTGCCACAAATGTCGATTGGTTATGAGGTGAAATTAACTCCTCTTCAAATTTTAGCTTTCTATAATGCTATTGCCAACAATGGTAAAATGGTAAAACCACTTTTTGTAAAGGAGATAAAACGTAAAGGAAATGTATTGCAAAAATTCCAACCAGTAGTGTTGAATCATTCTATTTGTAAAGCGAGCACATTAAAATTAATTCAATCAGCACTCGAAGATGTAGTAGAATATGGGACTGCTTCAAATTTGAAAGCAGCCAATTTTAAGATTGCAGGAAAAACGGGTACAGCACAAATTTATACTGGTGGAACTTACCAAGGAAAAAAATATCTCGCATCATTCGTTGGTTATTTCCCTGCAGATAATCCTAAATATTCTTGTATCGTTTCTATTATGGAACCAGATGTACGCGAGGGTTATTATGGAAATGCGGTTTCAGGTTCTGTATTTAAAGAAATAGCCGATAAAATTTTTTCCTACAATTTACAGATTCATGAAAAAATAAATGAGAAAAAATTGATGGCAGAAAAATCGGTTCCCAATGTAAAAAATGGAAATGCCTCTGAAATTATTCTTGTATTAAGAGATTTAGGAGTGAAAAACGCCTCATTTAATTTTGGATACGAATGGGCATCAAGCAAGAATAAAGACGGAAAAGTTTTGCTTTATGAAAAGAAAATTATAGGAGGAAAAATGCCTGATGTAAAAGGAATGGGTTTGAAAGATGCACTTTATGTTTTAGAAAATAAAGGATTGAAAGTAGTGGTGCGAGGAAGTGGAAAAGTAATTAAGCAATCATTGAATGCAGGAAGTGAAATACAAAGCGGACAAAAAATAACCATCGAATTAAAAGGATGAAATTATTAAAAGACATATTGTATGGTGTGCGTATCGTTGAAGTAGATGGTTCTACGAATATCGCTATAGAAAGTATCACTGCCGATTCTCGTGCAGTTCGCAATCTATCCTTATTCGTGGCTGTAAAGGGAACACAAACA
>JBIPLT010000155.1:0-7248 GCA_044368255.1 Flavobacteriales bacterium | reverse complement strand
AATTAAACCATTATTTTATCCTATTTCCAATCTTGGCAAATTATTTGTATGTTTGATTTTATAAAAAAAACAGAAACTATGCGAAAAATATGGATACCAATTGTTGCAATTGGATTAACACTAGCCAGCTTTAAAGGCTGTGATGTAGTAGAAAGTGCAAATACCATTTTAGGAGGAACAACCGCTGGCCAGAAGCCCGGCTTAACCAATGATGAAGTAATTAAAGGTTTGAAAGAAGCTCTAGCTGTTGGAACAAACAATTCATCCGCTTTAACTTCAAAAACCGATGGATTTTTCAAAAACGATCGTATTGTACTTCCTTTCCCCGAAGATGCGATTAAAGTAAAGGAAAAAGCCATTCAATTAGGAATGCAAGATAAGGTGGACAAATTTGTTTTAACTCTCAATCGTGCTGCTGAGGAATCAACTAAGGAAGCTGCTCCCATTTTCTTGAAAGCAATTACGGACATGTCGATTGGTGATGGATTTAATATTTTGAAAGGTGCAGATAATGCAGCCACTCAATATTTAACTGAAAAAACATCAGATCCTTTATATGCAGCATTTAAACCGAAAGTAAAAGATGCTATTGCTAAAGTTGAATTAACTAAATATTGGGAACCATTGGCAACTGCTTATAACAAAGCGATGAGATTAACTGGTGGAGATCCGGTAAATACAGATTTAGAAGATTATGTAACCAAGAGAGCAATTAAAGGTTTATTTACATTGATTGCTGATGAAGAATTAAAAATTCGTAAAGATCCTGTTGCTCGAGTAAGTGATATTTTAAAATCGGTTTTTGGAAGTTTGGATAAGTAAAACAAGTATGATTTGTAGATTTGGTGATTTATCAAATTACTGACATAAAAAAATCCCTCGGAAACGGGGGATTTTTCTTTTAGTAAAATCTTAAAATAAGTTTAAGCCAGTGCTCCTTTTTGTTCTTTCACTTTTTCATTATTGAGATATTCATCATAGGTCATTTGTTTATCGATAATGCCATTTTCTATTAGTTCAATTACTCTTGTGCCCGAAGTTTGTAGTAATTCGTGGTCATGAGAGGTAAGCATAAAAGTTCCTTTGTAATCTACCAAGGAATTATTCAAAGAGGTAATCGCTTCCAAATCTAAGTGATTGGTGGGTTCATCTAAAATTAAAAAATTAGCGTTCTCCAACATTAATCGCGACATCATGCAACGAACCTTTTCGCCTCCTGATAATACTTTACACGATTTTAAACTTTCTTCGCCTGAGAATAACATTTTACCTAAAAATCCTCGAACATAATCTTCGTCTTTATTCACCGAAAATTGTCGTAACCAATCAACCAATGATAAATTATCTTTAAAAAATTCATGGTTCTCATTGGGCAAATGCGCTTTTTTGATGGTAATACCCCACTCTATTGTTCCAGAATCTGGCTTACGCAATCCAGCGATTACTTCTAAAAAAGCAGTTATTTCCATTGAGCCTGGACCTAGTACCACTACTTTATCTTTTTTATTCAATTTAAAATTTACATTCTTAAAAAGTGATCTTCCCTCAATTGAATAAGAAAGATTTTTCACTTCCACAATTTGATCACCAGCCTCACGTTCTTGATTAAGAATGATAGCTGGATATTTTCGTGTGGAAGGCTTGATATCTTCCAATACCAATTTATCTAATAATTTCTTTCTTGATGTGGCCTGTTTACTTTTAGAAGCATTAGCCGAAAATCTACGAACGAAATCTTGCAATTCGGTACGTTTATCTTCCATCTTTTTATTTTGATCCGATCTTTGCTTTAACGCTAATTGCGAAGCTTGATACCAGAATGAATAATTTCCAGTGTACAAAGTAATTTTTCCAAAATCAATATCGGCTACATGTGTACAAACGGTATCCAAAAAGTGACGGTCATGCGAAACCACTATCACCGTGTTTTTAAATTCTGCGAGAAAATCTTCGAGCCAAGCAATGGTTTTTACGTCTAAGTCATTCGTAGGCTCATCCAGTAAAAGAATATCCGGATTACCAAAAATTGCTTGCGCCAAAAGAACACGCACCTTTTGATTTCCACTTAGCTCATTCATTTTTACATAATGTAAATCTTCGGTTATACCAAGATTACTTAACATCGTACAAGCATCTGTTTCGGCATTCCAACCATCCATTTCGGCAAACTCCGACTCTAATTCGGCTGCTTTATTACCATCAGCTTCACTCATTTCAGGCTTTGCATAAATGGCATCTTTCTCCTTCATAATTTCCCAAAGACGTTTATGGCCCATAACAACGGTTTGAAAAACATCACAGTCATCAAATTCAAAGTGATTTTGACGAAGGAAAGACATCCTTTTTCCTGGAACTAATGAAACTTGTCCCTTGGTGGCATCAATTTCTCCAGAAAGAATTTTTAAAAATGTAGATTTACCAGCACCGTTGGCGCCAATAATTCCATAGCAGTTTCCCTCTGTAAAGTTGACGGTAACCTCGTCAAATAAAACTCTTTTTCCGTATTGTAGGGTGATGTTGGAAGTTGAAATCATAAGGCAAAACCGTTATTCGTTAATCATTAAATATTTTTCGTTGGTGTCATCCTGAGTATAGTCGAAAGATGAAAACGGCTGCAAAGATAGGGAATTTATGGGAATAATTTGCTAATTTGTTACTGTGAAAATAAGAAAAAGTAAGGTTGATTGTGAATGAGGAATGGAGAATACATATTACCGAAAATAAATGATTAAAAGAGTAAAAATCAAAATAAACTCAACTTTAATCTTTAAGCATTGTAAAGACTAAAAAACACCCTAATGAAAACCAACTTATTCGCCCTTATACTAGTTATAACTGCTAGTTTTACTTGTGCAAACTCTAAAAAAGAATCAATAGTTGGAATGCTATCTAAATTTGATCAATTTGATAAATCAACGATGATTCAATTGCATAATGGCGGAGGAATGCATTCTTCTTCGCAAGATGTTTACATTAGTTTTGATAATTGTATCTGCATAGAAATATTGCAAGAAACAAAAAATAATTATCGAATTAGAATTGGAGATTACAGATTAGGATTAATCATTAATGGAAATAAAGTAGAACTTATTCGATTACTACACCGTAAAGAAATAGATAGATTTTTTCCTTAATTAAATCTCTCTTACCACTTTTTTAAATAGCAAAATCAATTTCTCCTCTGCTCTACCTGCTACCTCAATAATTTCAGCAATATTAACGGGCATCAAATTCTCAGGATCACATTCATCTGTGAGAACAGAAATAGCGGCACAAGGCAACAACATATGATTGGCAACAATAACTTCAGGCACAGTGCTCATTCCAACAGCATCAGCACCTAATTTGCGTAAGAACTTATATTCGGCAGGAGATTCTAACATCGAGCCTTGAACAGCTATATAAACCCCTTTTCTCAGCTTAATATTTTCTTCGGTGGCTGCTTTTTCAAATCTGGCATTTAAATCTGATGAATACGCTTTGCTCATATCCGGAAAACGCGGTCCTAATTCATCGATATTTTTTCCAATTAAAGGATTCGATGGAAGAAAATTAATATGATCGCGAATCAACATTAAATCACCTTTTTTCCAATCCAGATTCATGGCACCTGCTGCATTGCTTAATAAAAGAAATCTAATTCCTAATAATTTCATTACTTGAATGGGAAAGGCAACTTGTTTCATGGAATAACCTTCGTAATAATGAAACCGACCATTCATAGCTAAAACTTTCTTTCCTTCCATGATTCCAAAAATCAATTTTCCAGAATGAAATTCAACAGTAGGTTGCACAAAGCCCGGAATATTTTCATAAGGAATTTCTTTGATAACCTGAATTTCCTTCACTAATTTTCCTAATCCAGTTCCCAATACAATTCCAATTTCGGGCCTATCAATGCCTTCTATTTTTAAAATTTCGGCGGTGTGTTTTATTTGTTCGTAGGTCATAATGTCTTTTTGATTCACCCTTCGATACGCATTCGAAGACTCATGCTACTCAGGGGGACCGAATGCAAATATAAAATAAATAAAACAACTGGTTATCCTGAGTAGCGAGGAACGAGCGTATCGAAGGATAGCCAATAATTGGAATCTACTTTACGTTTTTCCGATAGTATTTCAACAATTTATCGTGAGGCAGTCCCAATCGATAGGCAGCATGAATATTCATAAATACAAAATACAAATTCACAATTCCATTTTCTTCAAATCTACGTGCTGATGTAATAATATCTTTTTGTATCACATCAAATTTAGAAATTTTAAAAATACGTTCTAGAATTTCATTGTCTTCGTAAATGACCAATTTCTCATCAAATCTTCCACTCTCTTCAAAAACTTTTTTAGTTACATACATAGATTGATCCCCTCCTCTGCATAAACTATTGTTGAATTTAGTTAACCATGCAGTAAACTGTAATAATTTATGGGGATGATCAAATTTCATTCGAAAACATCCGGATGTAAATCCATTCTTAATTGATTTCACAATCTCTTCATCAAAGCCATCTGGAGGTATTGAATCTGCATGTAAAAAATAGAGAATTTCGTTTTCACCCAGTGAAGCCCCATAATTCAATTGCTTGGAACGCCCTTTTTCGGGAGAAATAATCAATTTCACATCGAAAAATTCAGTAACTATTTCTTTTGTTTTATCTGTACTACCTCCATCGACAACAAAAATATTTCCAATAAAACCTTTGGATCTTTTTTGTAAAGAAGAGAGTAAAGTTCCAATAACTTTTTCTTCATTGAAAACTGGTATGATGATGTCGATGAGCAAGAGAGAAATGTATAAATTATAAATGTAAAATGTAAAATTCGGAGAATACCATGATTAGTTCGTGTTGTTTTTCATTTATCGTTTTTCAATTTACATTAAACAGTACTTCCTTGGCAGCTAGAACCTGCTCCAGCGGTGCAACCGAAACAATGTTGCGAAACAATTATATTTCTTTTATTTAATTTTTCTAAATCAAATTCTGAAATATGTATTCCCGCAGATTTTTCGATGGTTAATTCTAACTGTTGGTTAAAATCACAATCATAAATATGACCATCGTAGCCAATAGAAATCGTGTTTTTACACATTACTCCACTAACTGCTCCAGGATTAAAAGCAGAAATCAATTTATCCATGTATCCTTCGTAATTTCCACTTTGAATTAAATAATTTAAGAACCGAGAAATGGGCATATTAGTAATACAAAACAGATAATTGAAATCAATGTCGAATTCGCTTTTTAGTGCTTTTTTAAACTCCGTCTCCAATGAAACTTGATCACCTGGCATAAACGCTCCACTTGGATTATAAACCAAATCTAAAATCAATCCAGAATCTTTTTTACCGTATCCAATTGCATTTAACATTTGCAATGCTTTAATTGATTTTTCAAAAACACCTTCTCCTCTTTGTCGATCGGTTTTATCTGGATTATAAAATGGCAAACTACTAACCACTCTTACTTTATTATTTTTAAAAAATTCTGGCAAATCGTGATATTTTTGGTTGGCGAGAATAATGGTTAAATTACATCTTACAATAATTTCCTTTACACCAATTTTAAATGCTTCTTCAACAAACCATCTAAAATTAGGATTCATTTCGGGAGCACCACCCGTTAAATCAATCGTTGGAAATTTATATTTAGAAATGATAGTGAGGCAATCCACCATCGTTTCTTTGCTCATTATTTCTTTGCGATCGGGGCCAGCATCAACATGACAATGTTTGCATGTTTGATTGCACATATAGCCCAAATTCATCTGAAAAATTTCTATTCCAGAAGGCTTCAATGGTAATTGATGTAATTTTTTTAATTTCTGTTGAAAGGTTTCCCATTCGCCAGAAGCAAACTTTCCTCCACTCAATTGCGACAACTGATTTTTTTTATCAGCGAGTTGGTGAGAAGTTGATTTTAATGACATAATCATTCTGTATGGTTACATCGATAACTTCTTCACCTTATTCATCATTTGTACGCCGTGCACCAATGACGCTCCTCCGCGAATAGCAGCAGCTACATGAACCGCTTCCATCATTTGTTCTTCAGTCACCCCTTTTTCTAAAGTATCGGAAGTATAGGCATCGATGCAATAGGGACATTGAACAGCATGTGCAACGGCTAAGGCAATTAAAGATTTTTCTCGAGCTGTTAAAGCACCTTCTCTAAAAACTTCTCCGTAATAATCAAAGAATTTATCTGCAAGTGGCTTATCAAATTCTCCAATATTTCCGAATTTTTTGAGATCTTCTGGGTTGTAATAGGTTTCCATAGTTTTAATTTTTGAATGTATAATTTAAAATGAAAGACAATTATCATTTAAGTAGTCTTTCCCATTATTCATTTTACATTATTCATTTTACATTATTCATTTAACATTATTCATTTTACATTATTCATTTTACATTATTCATTTAACATTATTCATTTAACATTATTCATTTAACATTATTCATTTAACATTATTCATTTCTTATTCAGCGTCCAATTATATTTCATATACGAAATCTTTGCATCTTTTTTGATGGAAACAGCCGAATACTTATTTAAAAATTCAATCAACGTTTGATCTTTTGTGAAGTCTTCTTTGAACCATTTGAATATTTCTGAAATTTGAATTGAACTTTCTGTGATTTTATTTTTTAGTCTATCATTCACAAAATCCTTCATCAATTTGGTCAAAGTCTCTTCCACATTATCTTCGGTAAAAGCTTTGTTATATAGATTCGGACATGAATACGAAGCGCAATTAATTCCCACATGAATTCTCGGATCCTTAAAATCCACTCTTAAAATTTTATGTTCTATATGTGTAAGACTCATTTCAGTTCCGCCAATTTTAAAAAATTTCATATCCCAAACATCTTTTCCCCAAGTGCCAATGTCTTTGATACTTTCTACAGGATAATTATTTACTACCAACAAAACCGCAAAAGCATTGTAAGCATTCATCCAATAGGCTTTTTTTTGATCAGATGTCCAAGTAGATTTTGGTTTATTATCAGAAAGTAAATCACAATATTTTTGCAATTTCGCTTTATCCGTTTTAAAACCTTCATAATCCACTTTACCAGAAGAAGTAACATATTTCTTCAATAAGGCATCCCATTCGCTATGGGAAACAGGGTCGGCTGCATTTAATGATAATGCTCCAAAAAGTAAGGCTGCTGACAATAAGAATAATTTCATTTTCATCATTGAATATTTTTTTTACATGAATGATTGATTATTTCATAATCGTT
>JBIPLT010000017.1:0-21315 GCA_044368255.1 Flavobacteriales bacterium | reverse complement strand
TATCCTTCCAGAAGAAACAGCCGAAGAATTAAAATCGAAAGGGAAAGCATCTGCTAGAAGTTATCGACAGGTTTCCATTATGTTTACCGACTTTGTTGGATTTACCAGAATTGCTGAAACGATGCGACCAGCAGATTTGGTAGCTAAACTAGACGCCTATTTTATTTCATTTGATGATATCGTTGCAAAATATAATCTCGAAAAAATAAAAACTATAGGTGATGCCTATATGTGTGCTGCTGGTGTTCCTATCAGAAGTAAAAGTAATCCGATAGATACTACGCTTGCTGCTTTGCATATTCAACGTCACATGAAACATCTTCATGATACGGAGCCAGGTGAACATTGGGAATTACGTTTAGGGATTAACACGGGAGAAATTATTGCTGGTGTGGTGGGAACAAAACGTTTTGCCTATGATATTTGGGGAAATGCAGTGAACGTTGCCCAACGAATGGAAATGGCAAGTGAACCATTTAAAGTAAATGTGAGTGGTGCCACTTTTCAAGAAATTGAACCTTATTTTGAATTAACTTATCGCGGAAAAATTGCTGCTAAAAATAAAGGCGAAGTGGATATGTATTATGTGGAAGGGATTAAGCCAGAACTTTCCATAGACGGATTAGGAATTGAACCCAATGAAAAATTCTGGAAATACGTAGACCTTTATTTATATTCTTCTATTAATTATAAAAAGGCGGAACGTCATATTATGAAAATTCTTCATGAGAAACTGCCCGAAAATTTATATTATCACGGAATTCACCATACGTATGATGTGATTCAATCCGCAGAAAGATTAGCGTTGATGGAAGGCATCACGGATGAACAAATGTTTACCTTGAAATCAGCGGCAACCTATCATGATGCAGGATTCGTTGAACAATATGCAAAAAATGAACCGGTGGGAATTCGAATGGCAGAAGAAATACTTCCCAAGTATGGATATACACCAGAGCAAGTAGAAGAAGTGGCAAAATTAATTCGAGCAACGATTATTCCACATGACCCAAAATCACATCTAGAACAAATCATTTGTGATGCTGATTTGGATTATTTAGGTAGAGATGATTTTCATCCAATTTCTGATACGTTGAAACATGAATTAAGAGAACGTGGCATTATAGGTGACGATAGAGCCTGGGATGAATTGCAAGTGAAGTTTTTAAATATGCATAAGTATTTTACAGAGTCGGCCAAGAAAATGCGTCAGGCGAAAAAGGATAAACATGTGGAGGATATCTTGAAAAGGCTGGAAGAAAATAAATATGATTCGTAGAATTTTTTCCCTATTTTAGAAACAGCTTTTGTATGTGCTATATTATTTTCGGTGGATTACAATCTTGCCACGAAAACGCTGATGCCGCTTCAATAAAACAAATTACCAATAAGTATTCAATTCTTGATACGGAGAAATTAGATACTATTTCTACTGTTAATCACCAAGAATTGCTTTTATAGAGATTAGTGCAACGAATGGATTCACTCGGTTTTGATCCTGATACCACTTATTTTGATGAAACCATGTATCTCGAAGAACCATTTCATTATACAAATTATGAAACTTATTTTATTCATGAACTTCTGATGGATGAAAGAAATTATGGTGATTTAATTTCAGTTGAATTTAAAAAGGAATATGATGAACGATTTTCGAGAGTAAAAGATATTAAGCTGTATTCTTGGAGAATGCCTAATACACCAGAAGGAAGAATTCGAAATGGAATAGTGGAGTTTTGGACTTTTGAAAACACAATTGATGCCGAATATGTTTTTGAATTTTTAGAAAATGAATTGAATCATTTAGGATTTCCATTTTTAAAAACGCGCCCTTATTATTTTCAATGTGGCAAATGGGTTTATATTTTTCATTCACCCGATACGGGCGTTTCTTACCGTGACGAGTAATTTTACGAATGGATAAAAAAGGAGTGTAACTAAATCAGATTCGTTTTTTTTCTGCAAACTGTAAACAGGCAACTATATTTTTGCTACTGTTACTTCTTCATATTTCTATCCAGCCATTTCACTGCTTTGTTCACATAAAATTCCTTATCATCTTTCACTTTTGTTATCTGTTTTTTTATTCGAACATGATCTTCAGGATATCGCGTATAATATTCAATTACCACCAAAGCAAATCTTCGTTGCCATTCGTTTTTAGAAGTAATTAATTCATCCGAAAGTTGCCAGATTTCTTTTTTATATTTCTCTACCAATGGTTTTAGGGATTGTGTTGCCAATGTATCACAAATGGCCCAATCGTGTAAATCATTAGAGTAATCATAAACTATTTGGAAAGTTTTATCTGGATTTTTTTTGGCATGCTTACCTAATATTTTCGCTGCAATTAATCTTTCTTCATGCGACGCGTTTTTCCAAAGTGTTTCTACCAATGGAATTCCAGCATCTTTATTTTCTTTTACGATTTCATTAATCACCGGCATGCGCACACCATAAACTTTCTTTGTAGTTGGAATCATTCCAACTAAGAATGTTTTGTATTCTTCGTCAACATTTTCCTTTAATTTTTTTTGGATCTCTGAAATCATGAATTTGGTTGAATAGTTGAAAAGGGAATTAATATTATTTCGAAAAAAAAGTTTTTAAAGTTTCTATTTACAAAAAAAGCCCCTTCATAACAGAAGGAGCTTTTTATAATTTTGAATTTTGAATCTTTAATTAAATAATACAGATCCGCTGTTTCCTGTTGATTGCGGATTGATGATTACCACTGGAATTTCAGCATCATTAGTAATTAGCATTTGTTCTGCTGAGTTGGCTAATAAATTTCCACCGATACGATTTCCTTGCATATTCATAATAGCAATTAAGTCAGCATCCATTTGAACCGCATAACGTAACACATCTTTACCAAAGTTTCCGTCAACAATTTTTGTTTTGAAAGAAATTCCCTTTTCAGTTAAATATTTTTTAGCGAAGATGATATTACTTTGTAATTGGTGAAGTAAAAACTCATCTGTTTCTTGTGGCATTACCAAGTGAATTCTAGAATTGAAGAATTTAGCTAAATCGGCAACGATTACTAATTTTTGTTTAGTTGCTTTATCTAAATCTAATGGAACTACGATATCATCATATCCGTTTTCTTTTACCCCTTTTTCTTGCACTACTACAAATGGAGCGCCTGAATTAGTAATTACTTTCAATGCATCAGAACCAACAATTTTTTGCCAGCCTGTTGCACCATGTGTTCCCATAAAAATTAAAGAGACATCATATTCTTCGGCAACATTCGGAATATCTTCAAAAATATTTCCAATACGAACCAAAACTTCAATGTTCACTTTATGTTTGTCTTTTACTTCAGCGGCCAATTTATTCAACTTTTCACGTGCTTCATCTACAGCAGTTGGTTTAGACACAACATGTAATAAAATTACTGTTGAATGACTTGTTTCAGCCACTTTTACTGCATGAGCAAGGGCATTATCTGCTACACTTGAAAAATCATGAGGTACTAAGTATTTTTTCTCTAGCATGGTTTTGGTTTTTTAACTGTATTACAAAGGTAGAATATATTCTTAATTTTACAAGTGAATAGAATCCTGGTAATTAGGAAACAATCAAGATAAACCAGTATATTCTACTGAATTTTTTTCTGTTTCATAAAGCGTTACTTTCAAATCAAATTGCTTATCAATCACATTTCTTAGAATTTCCCAAATCACTTTGGCAATATTTTCGGCACTGGGAATTAAAGTTTTGAATTCGGGTACATCTAAATTCAAATTGCGATGATCAAATTTTTCTTCAATATGTTCGAAGATCAAATCGGATAGAATTTTAAGATCAATTACATAACCAGTATCTGGATTTATTTCTCCAGTAATATGCACCAACAAAACATAATTATGCCCGTGGTAATTTGGGTTATTACAGAGGCCGAAAATTTTTTCGTTGGTAGCATCATCCCATTTTGGATTATACAAACGATGAGCGGCATTAAAAACGGTTTTGCGAGTTACGGTGGCTTTCATAGAAACAAAGGTAAGTAAGAATGTTTAGGGTTCAAAGTTCAATAAAATCAAACCTTCAACACCTTTCGCTTATACATCGGCACAGAAATAAGAATGAAAAGTAAACCTATGCCAAATAGAACATACACATTAAACATCCAATCGGTCATAGGTAAATCTCGCCAAAAAATATCATACATTCCTTGAATCGACCAATAGTTAACAGTGAATAACGACATGTTTTGCATAAACTCGGGCATCATAAAGCTAGGAATCATACTTCCACCAATAGTCGACATGATTAAAACAATGGCTGTTGCCATTCCTTCAACTTGTTTACGTGTAGAGCTAATAGAAGCAATAAATAATCCGAAACAAGAACAAGTGAAAGCGGTAGCAATGATCATAATTAGCAATGCTGGAAATACAGAAAAAATATCCAAGTTGAAGGCAAGGAAAGCAAATAAAAACATGATTAGTAATTGCACTACAGAAATAATAATTCCCGAGAGCATTTTGCCGTAAAAAATCATCATCGGTGAAATAGGGGTGAGCAATAATCTTTTTAATGTTCCTTTTTCTTTCTCATCTAGTAGTGAAGCTCCCATTCCAGTAACAGCAAATAATAAAATCATCACCGCTGTTCCCGCCACAGCATGAATTAGGGATGGACTCAATTCTTTTTTAGCTTGAATTTTCTCAATTTTAACTAAATCATCGCTAGGAGATTTGCTTTTCCCAGAAAACATATTGGCCATTCCATTATTAATAAAAGCCAATGTAGCGGAGTCCATTTTTCCGAATTGTTCCTCCATGTTTTTTAGCACTGATGCTTTGATTCCTTTTTGGCCAATTCCCTGCATAATTTCTCCCATTAAGATAGATTGCAGCATTCCAAATTCAGGCCCACGCGAAGCATCATAATGTAATGTAAGGGCAGAATTTCCATTTTCAATTTTTTTGGAAAAATCTTTTTCTATGACTAGAACAGCCAATCGTTTCCCTTTTTTTACGTTCTCAAAACTTTCTTCTTTCGATAAATTATTTATTTCAAGTTGTTCTATTTTTTTTAATTCCGAAATAAATTTTTTCGAATCCGCACTTTCATCCAAATCACAAATGGGTAATTTTATCGGATCAAATTTTGTTTCTTTTGAATTTCCACCAAAAGCAAAAACCAGGAGTGTAATTAATCCAATAGGAGTAATAAACGTGAGTAACAAGGCTTTTTTATCCTTGAAAAATAATCTAAGTTCTTTGAAGGCAATGGTCAACATTAGTCGCGAAGGGTTTTACCGGTAAGTGAAAGAAATACTTTTTCAAGATTGGCTTTTTGTATTTCTACTTGCTCTATTTCTAAGGAAAGAGAGGTGCAAAAATTAAGAACAGACATTAAATCTGTTTTTACATTTTCTGTTTTTATTTTAATACAATTATTTTTGAATGAAACTGAATCGAAATATTTTTCCATTAAATATTTTTTCTCACTATCATTTAGAAGAGAAACATGAATTTCAATTTCTTCTTTAACTTTTGAATGTTTTTTTAATTCATCCACCGTACCTTCTGCAATGATTTTTCCATTATCAATGATGCCAACTTTATCTGAAAAACGCTCAGCTTCTTCTATATAATGGGTAGTATATAAAATCGTGATACCTTCATTTTTCATTCGTTGTAACGCATCATAAATATTATTTCTACTCTGTGGGTCTATACCAACCGTTGGCTCATCCATGAAAACGATTTTGGGCTGATGTAAAAGTGCAGCAGCTATATTTATTCTTCGTTTCATTCCTCCCGAATAGGTTTTCACCTTGTCGTTTTTGCGATCTAACAATCCAAAATCCTTTAATTGTTGATTGATTCTTTCGGATAAAATAGATTTTTCTACACCATACATTTTTCCCCAAAATTGAAGATTTTCTAAAGCTGTTAATTCTTCATAGAGCGAAATTTCTTGAGGAACAATTCCTAAAAAAGGTTTTATTTTTTCATTCTCAGCACCCACCTTTTTATTATCAATTATTATTTCCCCCGAATCAGCTTTTAACAAAGTAGAAAGTAAGTGAATGGTAGTGCTTTTTCCGGCACCGTTAGGACCTAATAAACTATAAAAACATCCTGGCTCAATGGAAATATTTACTCCATTTACGGCAATTTGATTTCCGAATTTTTTAGTTAAATTTTTAGCAGTTAAAATCACAGGAGGTGAAGATAGTGAAACTATTTCACAATAAGTTTCTGAGTAAAAAATTTGCTTTTTGTAGCAAATGTCACCACGTAACTACCTGCCGCTAATTCATATTTTAAATCATGCGATTGAAAAAAAGGATTAGAGTGAGGATTTAGGGTAAATTGATAACAAATTCTTCCGGTAATATCCGAAAATTCAATCATCAAATGTTCATCTGAAAAATCATTCAAAATGATATTAATTAAACCATCAGTGGGATTAGGATATAAAAGAATTTCTTCAGAATTACCCATAGGTTTTACATTTTCGATTTGACTCCATGAAGAGCGACCATCATAATCAACTTGACGTAATCGATAATAAGAGGCACCAGCTAAAGGAGAATAATCTGTCTCAAAATAATTAATTATATGATTGCTATTTCCAGCACCATCTACATTTATAATGGGTTCAAAATCGTTTCCGTTGCTGCTTCTTTCTATTGTAAAATAATCATTGTTTAACTCAGAGGCGGTTTGCCATTCTAAAGCAACAGTTCCGTTGTTTAAATAAGCATCGAAACTAATTAATTCGATAGGCAAAGTACTGCTGAAACTTAATGTTCCGATAGTATAAAATCCGTCATTTGCATTACTAGCAAAAGGATAATTAGCAAAAGTAATTTGATCACCAGCAACAGAAGAGCCAGTGGCAGCAATGGTCCAATTACCTGAGTTTACTGCACGATATAACAAGACATAATTCGTAGCGGTAGTGGGTGTGCCCGTAAAACCACCATCACTTAAATCAAAAACCACATCCGTTAAAATAGTAGCGGATGTATTGGTCACATCGATGTACCAAATTCTTTCCCAACGAGCAAGAACAGGGCCGCCACTAACCACTGAAATATCAGTGTAGATGTTATTATTGGTTGTTAAATTATGACCACTTAAAACAAAGTCACCATTATCAAAACCAGAGAGGTTTGTTAATCCCATTCCTTGACTTGCAGAAGGATTAAATCTAATTTGTGTGTTTGTTGCATCAACTTGTCCAATACCTGCTACCCATTTATCGAAATTGCCATTACCAGGAGTATCGCCCAAATAAAAATCATTGGCGGCTAAATTTATGTCATATTTAGAGGATAGATAATTATTAACGATAATTCGTTTAGCTGTATTCAATGCCTCAGTATATAAAATTACCTCTGAGATATATCCTCCGAAAGGACGGGGATCGGTATCATGTGTACTTCCAATCAATAATGGGGAAGGATAATCGGGTATACTAGCACTAGTTTCGGTGGCTGTTTTGATGAGTGTTTCGCCAGAATAAACTTTACATCTATTCGCAGCAGCAAGAGAGCCATCATAAATCATATCCAAAATATAGTTATTGTTATTAGCAAATGTCGTTGGATTTGTATCAAATCGATCATTATTAGTAACAACATCTGTGTGAATGTAGTTGCCAGTAAAATAAAAAAACATATAAGCCTGATTAACACCAACATTTGTTCTTTTTGAAATAATACTTCTTGCTCCACCATCTAAATTGGTTGGACGAGTGACTGTAAATATGGTTATCCCGGTAGTATTATCAAGAGAAGAAGCGTCTAGGCCTTGTAATTTATCATTAGTTCCATTGTTATTATCAAATTGAATAGCAGCAACACCATTCAAAATATTCGTACGATATAAGGGTTGTTGATTGGCAGCAGGCTGTGAGACGGTATTCCCATTTCCAGATTGATCTACCCACGAGGAGATTCCAACTCCATCGGTTGTTGTGGAGGTTCCAGCATCTACTTTTAACCATAAACCATTTGTAGCTGAAGTTCCAACTCCTGCAGGTCCTGATTGAGAACTTGATGTAAGAGACAGAGTAATTAAAATGCTAAAAAGTAGGTTTGCTTTCATCTAATAGTGTAATGGGTGCTAAAAGTATAAATTTAAAGCTAAATTACAATAAAGAGATAGCACTTATTTGTTTGAAAAACAGGAGTTAGACGCGATAATTTTAACAATCACTTAATAATTACTCCTCTTTTGTTTATTATTGGGATATAGATTAGGTATTTTTCGGAAATCGATTCTGGCAAAAAGATGAATTTCTTATCATACATTTTTTCTCTTTGATAAAAGCTCACCCAGTATTCATTGTTCAAATCGAACACATCTTCCATAATAGGTTCGATTTTAGCGAAGCTTTTTTGGTTAACTACATTCAAGAAATGCCGTAATTCTGAAGTTTTTCTTTTTTCATTATTTACTTCTCCGTAGCCACGTGAGGACACTAAAACGCTTTCTAAAGGTTCATTTTTAAAATTCAAAAGATAAACATTCCATTCATCTTGATTTAATTCATTTTTCTCATTAACGATGGCAACCGCCACATCCGTTACAGCGGGAAACTCAATATCTTTCTTCATTTCAAATTCATAATTGCTTTAATAAATCTTGAGCCAAATCCATGTAAACATAAATATCTGAAGGGTGATTATCTCCTTCTTTTTTATCGCCACGTTTATGGCCTGTTCTCACAATGATAATATCTAATTCGGGAATGCAAATGATGTATTGACCTAAAATTCCGCGAGCGTAAAATACTTTTTTGCCGTCATAATTTGTTAGCCACCACTTGTAACCATAACAATCGTTTTTTTCTCCTTCTACATTTATTAATTTAGCTGGAGTGATGGATTCATTTACATATTTTTGAGAAAGAATTTGAACATCGTGACTTTTGCCAAAATTCAAACTTTTCCATTTTCCACCATTCATCATTATTCTTCCAATTCTGGCAAAATCTCGAGTGGTAGAATAAAAACAACAATAGGCTTTTTCTAAACCATCTTGCCGATCTAAACTCCAATAAGCGGTTTTTTCTGCTCCAATAGGTTTCCAAATTTTTTCGGCTGCATAATCGGCTAATTTTTTCCCTGTGGCCACTTCAACGATATAACCTAAAATTAATGTTGCACCACTCTGATAAATGAATGTTTTTCCAGGTTCTCCGTCAATTTTCACATCATCAATCATTCCTTTTAAATTCCATCCATAATAAGCTTCTGCATTATCAGAAAGTGGATTTCCACCGCTTTCCGACCAATCTAAAGCGGCACTCATGGTTAATAGATGTTTTAGGGTTAGTTTTTTTCTATCGTCATTTTTGTATTCGGGAATAAAATCACTTACTTTTTGGTCTACACTTTTTATTTTTCCTTCGTCAATAGCAATTCCTATCAACATACTTGTAATAGATTTTGCTACAGAAAATGAATTGGAAAGCATATCCTCAGTATGATCCATCCAATATTTTTCATAGAGAATTTTATCTTGATGAATCACCAATAAAGAAGTGCTTTGATACGATTCTATTTTAGAAATAAGTTCGGAATTAGCTTTCACCGAATTTATTTTTTCGTGCTTATGCCAATAATCGGGCTTTACTACTTCAGGAATTTTTCGTGAATAAAAATATTCTTGGTCGTAAATCCCAGGTCCTGATTGACCATGAAAATAGGTGTACCAAACGGCCTTGTAGAGATAAAATTTACCAGTGAAAAGAATAAAAAGATTGGCTATAATCAAAAAACCAACCATAAAAATCCCTAACCAACGGGCAATTTTTTTCAAGATGGTTAGAAATTTCATGAGTTAATCTTTTCTTTTGAAACGTAATCGAAATCAAAAATGTTCGCCAAATTATCCAATAGTTTTTGTTTTAGTTCGGCCATATCCACTTTTTTACCTAATTCCTTTTCCATGGAGGTTACCGCTTTATCATTAATTCCACAGGGAATAATGTTTTTGAAATAATCTAATTCTGCATTTATATTAAAACCAATTCCGTGCATGGTAATCCATCGACTACATTTCACGCCCATGGCACATATTTTTCTAGCCTTAATAGGATTTTCTCCTTCTATCCAAACACCAGTCAAACCTTGAACTCTACCAGCATTTAAACCATATTCCTGAAGCGTGAGAATTACAGCCTCCTCTAAAAAACGAAGATATTTATGAATGTCGGTAAAGAAATTTTCTAAATCAAAAATAGGGTAAACCACTAGTTGACCAGGGCCGTGATAAGTAATATCACCACCTCTATTTATTTTATAAAATGTGGCATTATTTGCAGCTAATTGGGATTCATTTAGAAGAAGATTTTCTTCCGACCCACTTTTTCCTAACGTGTAAACATGCGGATGCTCGCAATACAATAAATAATGGCGTGTTGGAATTTGATTTTCTGGCGATAGTTCCCGATTTTTTAGTTTGAGATCCACTACTTTTTTATGTAGTTCTTCCTGATAATCCCAAGCTTTTTTATAGTCGATTATTCCTAAATCTTCAAATAATACCTTTTTAGGCATCAGAATTTACTTAACTGATTTTTGAGATGATTAATCACATTTATTTCCGTTGCTTCCACCCCATTTTCAATGGATAAATAATAGGAAACCCAATCACCAATGGCGTTTAAATAAAAAGTTTGTTCAATTTCATTGGAGCCTTTTGCGGTAACCGTATGTATATTTGAAGTATACTTTTGAATTACTTCTTTGTTCATTTCAATTCTTTTCAAATTACGATGATACTCATCATTGAAAAGCAAATATAAAACAGCTAAATTTTCATTCTTATTTCTCCAACCTACCAATTCGTTATGATTCATTTCAGGAACCACATGATGCCAACAAAGCATTTTTGAATTTTCATTGATTTGTTGTCTCCATCTAACCGCTAAACCTTCATGAAAAGTGGTGGAATATAAAACGGGGGTTTTTCCTTTGAAGAAAGTAGAAATTAATTTTGCCTCCTGATGGATATTTGCATTTTCTTTTTCTAATAGATTAGCTGCTGATAGTATTTGTGGAAGAGGATTCGTTTTGGTTAATTTCAATTGAAATAGAATATTTAATACTTGCACGATAGAATATCCCAAACAAGCGCGAGGTGGCATTCCTCCAGGTAAAATAATTGAATCGAACTTTTTTTGTTGTGCTCTTTCTGCTATGATTCCACCAGAAGTTACAGCAATCAAATGTGCGTTTCTTTCAAAAGCGTGATTCATTACTTGAATGGTTTCTTCTGTATTTCCAGAGTAGGAGGATACAATTACTAAAGTGTTTTCATTAACGTAATTGGGCACGAAATACCCTTTAGTAACTGTTATCGGAACCTTACATTCTAAAATAGTTATTTCAGAAGCAATGGTTCCACCAATACCAGACCCACCTAAACCAGCTATCAAAACATTTTTAATTTCCTTATTAGAAGGTGTAAATATTGCTGTATTTGCAATTTCAGCAGCTTTACGCAATTGTTCAGGAAATTTTTCGATGAGGTCTTTCATATCAATTATAACGTTAAAAATGGATTTTTATTTCGAAAAATCCTTCAGTTTTCAAAAATACATTAAAACATCAAATAGATAATATAACGCAGGCTGATTTTGCCGCTAATTGTTCAGCTTCTTTTTTATTTCTAGCCTTTTCTACACAAATTGATTCTCCATCCACTACCAAAGCAATGTAATAAATTTTGTCTGCCCCTTCTTTTTCTTCTTTATCTACTCTAAAAATTAGATTTTTTTTCTCGCGCTGACCCCAAATGATAATTTTGCTTTTAAAATCGCTTTCTTCACGCATTAGTTCCTCTAAACTCACCTGTTTTTGTACGATTTGCTCAATAATAAACTTACGTGTAAACCTGAATCCTTTATCGAGATAGATAGCACCAATTATCGCTTCTAATGCATTTCCAATTATTGATTTTGGCGTATTATCACCAAATGATTGATAACGCAATTGTTCCCCAATATTAAATTTATCACCTATTTTATTGAGATATTCTCGATTCACTAACTTGGCCTTCAGCTTTGTTAGAGAACCTTCTTTTTCTTCAGGGAATTTTAGGTACAAATATTCGGCAACTACAGCATCAAGAATAGAGTCACCTAAAAATTCAAGACGTTCATTATACAATGAAACATCTTGTTGTTCGCGAAACATGGATTTATGTTGGAAAGCCGTTTTATAGAGAGAAATATCACCAGGAGTAATTGAAAAATTTTTTTTCAAATAGTGGTGTAAAGCTTTATCGGGACCTTTTCTGAAAAATGTAAATCTGATTTTCACTGGCGAAAATTAACCAAGATACTTCTTGAAAATCACGGATGCGTTATGTCCGCCAAAGCCAAAAGTATTACTCAAAGCTGCATTTACAGTACGTTTTTCAGCCTTGTGGAAAGTAAGTTTCAATTTAGAATCTATTTCCGGATCATCGGTAAAATGATTGATGGTTGGAGGAATGATATCATTCTTCACTGCCATTATACAAGCGATACTTTCAATAGCTCCCGCAGCACCTAAAAGATGTCCAGTCATTGATTTCGTGCTACTGATATTTAATTTATAGGAAGCTTCTCCAAAAACAGCTTGGATTCCTTTTAATTCTGCCACGTCACCCAATGGAGTTGAGGTTCCATGAACATTAATATAATCGATATCCGAAGGCTGCATTCCTGCATCTTCCAAAGCGAATTTCATTACATTTTTTGCTCCTAATCCTTCTGGATGAGGTGCTGTCATGTGATAAGCATCAGCAGATAACCCACCACCCACAACTTCACAATATATTTTTGCTCCACGAGCTAATGCATGACTTAATTCTTCTAAAACAATACAAGCTGAACCTTCTCCTAAAACAAAACCATCACGATCTTTGTCAAAAGGACGTGAAGCCGTTGTTGGGTCGTCATTACGCGTTGAAAGAGCTTGTAAGGCGTTAAATCCACCTACACCTGTTTCATAAACGGTTGCTTCTGATCCTCCCGACACAATGATATTTGCTTTTCCCATTCTGATGTAGTTGAACGAGTCAATTAATGCATTGGTAGAAGATGCACAAGCAGAAACGGTGGTGAAATTAGGTCCACGGAAACCGTGTTTGATAGAAATATGTCCAGATGCAATATCTGAAATCATTTTTGGAATGAAAAATGGATTGAAACGAGGTGTTCCATCTCCAGCAAAAAATCCTTGACATTCGTCTTGGAAAGTTTTTAAACCTCCAATTCCAGATCCCCAGATTACTCCAATACGATCTTTATCTAATGCATCGGTGATTCCAGCATCAGCAATTCCTTCGGCAGTGGTAGCCATAGCGAATTGCGCAAAACGGTCTAGCTTGCGTGCTTCTTTTCTATCCATCAATGATTCGGGATTAAAACCTTTTACTTCGCAAGCAAAACGGGTTTTAAATTTTGAAGCATCAAAGAGAGTAATAGGAGCAGCACCGCTAACACCATTAATGAGGGAATCCCAATACTCATTTAGACTATTGCCTATAGGAGTGAGGGCTCCTAAGCCGGTGACAACCACTCGTCTTAGTTCCATGCCAGATTTTTAAGTGGAAAAATTACTTAACGTTAGTTTCTATGTAAGAAACAGCGTCTCCTACAGTAACAATTTTCTCTGCTTGATCGTCAGGAATAGCGATATTGAATTCTTTTTCGAATTCCATAATCAATTCAACTGTATCTAGAGAGTCAGCACCTAGGTCATTAGTAAAACTAGCTGTTGGTGTTACTTCTGATTCTTCTACACCGAGTTTATCAACGATGATTGCGATAACTCTTGACTTGATATCTGCCATTACTTTTCTTTTTAAAGGTTAATTTTCACGGTGCAAATAAATAACTTTTACGAGGATTAGCCAAAAAAAAGTGAAAATAAAACAATTGTGGCTATAAATCAGGGTTTAATGCAAATCGCATAAAATCAGTAAAATATCTATTTATAAAATTTATTTAGTCTTTAATTGTTCATTTCTTAGCTGCTTGGAGGTCTTTTTACTGCCATCGTGACTCCAACCTGGAGGCCCAAAAACGTACATCCATTTATTATAAAAACCAGGTGCATTTTTCACATCATGTACGATATTGGCAAATTCATGGAAGACAACCTTTCTTGGATGATGAGAATGTATATTTTGAGTGATTCCATATTTAACTGTTTCACTTTCTTTTTCGAAAGTTCCAAATATTTTATCCCAAATGATAAGAAACATACCCATGTTTTTGTCGAGATATTGAGTGTTGTAACCATGGTGAACCCTATGGTGTGAAGGAGTTACTAAAATCCATTCAAGTGGACCTAATTTTGGAACGGCTTGAGTATGGACTAAAATCCCGTACCATTGAGTAATTGAAAAAACAACTAAAATATCGATGGGTTGGAAACCAAGTAAAACAATTGGAATAAAATATAAAAAACGATAAAGTGGTTCTAAAACAGATGAACGCAAGCCTACCGTTAAATTATACTCTTCCGAATTATGATGCGTAATATGCACTGCCCAAAAGAATCGAACATAATGATCTACCCAATGTAAAAACCAGAAAACAAAATCTTCAAATAAGATAAGTAAGACCCAATACAAAATCACATTTTCAATTTCGATTAAACGGAATTCAAAAAAATAATTCATGACAAATAAACCTACGAAACGCATGAGGATGTCTAATAATAATGCGGATGTCATAATCCATAAGTTTTCGAAAGTGCCTTTTGTTGAATACCAACCTTTATGATAGATGTTCGAAAAGATTATTTCAGAAAAAATGATGATCGCATAAATGGGCGAAGCAATAAGGAAAAATAAATCTTCGTTAAAAGAGCTCATGGGGCAAAAGTAAAAAAGAATTTTAGAATAGTTAGGTTGGTTTAGTTAGTTGTTTAAGTTTAGTTAGTTAAAGACGTGCTTTTGTTTGACCGATACAATAGAATTATTCTCATTTATTTACTAAATTCGTTTATTCATTTATATATTAAAAGGTAAAAATGTCGATACAAATTAAATTGAGGCAAGCAGAAAATCAAGACAGTAATCATATTTATGATTTAATTTGTCAATTAGTGGGATTTGAGTTTGATAAGAAATCTTTTGAAACAACATTCCAAAAAAATATGAAGAAAGATTCTGTTTTTTATTGGGTGATTGAAAATAATGAATCAGTGATTGGTTTTTTGAGTTTACATATTCAAGAATTATTGCATCATCAAAAAAGAGTGGTCGAGGTACAGGAATTATGTGTGGATGAAAAATTCACAGGCATGGGTTTCGGGAAGTTAATGTTGGATAAAGCAATTCAAGAAGCGGAAAGGCAGAATTGTGAAATAATTGAATTGGCCGCAAGTAATAAAAGAGTAGAAGCACATCGTTTTTATGAGAGAGAAGGTTGGGAACGAAGTCATTTTAAGTTTATGCGAAAATTATAGAGACGCGATGCATCGCGTCTGAATGCCCAACCATTAAATATGTTTGCGTGAAAAATAGATCCGCGATGCATCGCTTCTGTCTAGCAAATCCACGATGTATCGTGGAATTGTGAAATGAATATAATAATTTACGATATTTGAAGAATGATAGAAATAAAAAACATTGAAAAATCATATGGCACATTAAATGTGTTGAAAGGAATCGATTTAATTATTGGCGAAGGAGAAATTATTTCCATCGTTGGAGCTTCGGGCGCAGGAAAATCAACTTTGTTGCATATTTTAGGAACATTAGATAATGCCGATAAAGGGGAATATTCGTTTAAAGGAGAAAAAATAAATGGATACAGCGAAAAGAAATTATCGCAATTCAGAAATCAACACATCGGTTTTGTATTTCAATTTCATCAATTGTTACCAGAGTTTACGGCTCTAGAAAATGTTTGTATGCCCGCTTTGATTGGCGGCAAAAAGTTAAGTGATGTGAAAGATCGAGCATTGGAATTATTACGTTTTTTAAATGTAGAATCCAGAGCTAATCATAAACCTTCGGAGCTTTCGGGCGGAGAACAGCAGCGTGTAGCAGTTGCTAGAGCTTTGATTAATAATCCCGAAATTATTTTTGCGGACGAACCTTCTGGAAATTTGGATTCTGCTAACGCAAAAGAATTACATCAATTGTTTTTTCGATTGAGAGATGAATATAAACAATCATTTGTTATCGTTACTCATAACGAAGAATTGGCAAATATGGCCGATCGAAAATTGGTTATGCAGGATGGTAAAATCCTTGCTTAATGAAAAAGGAGGATTTATTCGATTTCCTGGAAGAAAAAGCCATCGTGTTCGAGCGAAAAGATTTTATTGAAAATGATCCCATTTCTATTCCACATCTGTTTTCAAGAAAAGAAGATATTGAAATCATTGCTTTTATCGTAGCTACTATTTCCTGGGGGAATCGAAAATCAATTATTACCAACGGAAATAAATTAGTGGAAATCATGGGTGAATCTCCCTATGATTTTACGATGAGCGCAAACAATAAACAACTGCAAAAAATAAAATTCGTACATCGTACTTTTAATGATTTAGATTTACAACAATTCATTTTATCCTTGAAGAAAATTTATGAGAATGGTGGGTTGGAAAAATCATTCAAAGGAAAAAATGCGCAGGAAAGAATAATAAATTTCAGAACCGAATTTACCTCTCATTTTACAGAAAACAGGACAACGAAACATGTTTCAGATCCTGCATCCAATTCATCCGCAAAAAGATTAAACATGTTTTTGAGATGGATGGTTCGTTCAGATAAACGCAAAGTGGATTTTGGCATTTGGAAATCGATTGCTGCTGCTGAATTAATGTTGCCATTGGATGTTCACACAGGAAATGTTGGAAGGAAATTAGGGTTACTAAAACGTGAACAGAATGATTGGAAAGCAGTGGAAGAAATTACAAAATCTTTGAGAAAATTCGATAAGAAGGATCCGATTAAATATGATTTTGCGCTTTTTGGGTTGGGGGCGGTGGAGAAGTTTTAACCTCTCCCCCTCGAAGATTCGGCACCTCCCCTAGGATAAGTAGAGGGTTGGGGCAGTGTAACAATAAGAAGAATTTTTCATGTGGAATCGTGGGGTTCGTAAAGGAAATGCGAAGAAAATATCACGCCAAGTCGCAAAGAACGCTAAGTGAAAACTGGAACGATATTATTCGAGTAAACCCAAAGGCCCAGCGTGGCGACCTGTTTCAAAAACATCGCTCCTATGGAGCTGAAATTAAAATTATCCTCATTCTCCATCCACAAAAATCATGTCATCTTCTTTCAACATACTTTCTCCTTTGAATCTTAAAAATAATTGCACCAGTGCCAAAACATCTTTCTGACAATATTTAGCAATACGATTCAAATTATTTTCTTCCCAGTATACTCGAGCCACATCCGAACCTTTTATGTCATCTTTTGGAGAGGGAATTCCGAAAATTTCGGTAAGTAATTCCAAGGAAGTATAATGTTTGTAATCTCCGAATTTCCAAAATTCTAAAGTATCAATATGATTTATTTCCCAAGGTTTTTTACCCATGATTTGTAAAATCTTCGGAATTTTTATTCCGTTCACTAACATTCTTCGACAGAGATAAGGAAAATCAAATTCTTTTCCATTATGCGCACATAACACATCTTCCTTTTCATTCTTGAATGATTTATTCAAAAGCGTAGAAAAATCTTCAAGAATTTTTTTCTCATTATCACCATAAAATGATTTCAATCTTAATTTGTACTCATCATCGATTTTCTGAATATATCCCACGGAGATGCAAATTATCTTTCCAAACTCAGCTAAAATGCCTCCACGTTGGCGATAAAGTTGTTCAACGGTGACCTCTTCGTTCACTTGATTCTTTACTTTTTCATTGAAAAGATACTTGGCACGTTCGGGAACGTCTTTAAAATCATACACCTGCGGAACAGTTTCTACATCCAAGAAAAGTATATGATCTATTTTGTAATTTTCGAGCATAATTATTTAATTTTATTTAAAAGTAATACGCCCTTTGGAAACTCCACAAAATATTTCTGATATCTTGAAAACTTTACCCGAAAACCCGGGAGTGTATCAGTATTTTGACGTAGACGGTAAGATTTTATACGTAGGAAAAGCTAAGAATTTAAAGAAAAGAGTTTCCTCTTATTTCAATAAAACACAAGATCGCGCTAAGACTACTATGCTTGTGAAACGTATTCATGACATCAAATTAATGGTGGTAGATTCTGAATTGGATGCGTTGCTTTTAGAAAATAGCTTAATTAAACAATATCAACCCAAATTTAATATTGCACTCAAGGATGATAAAACGTATCCCTGGATTATTATACAAAAAGAAGGTTTTCCCAGAGTAGAAGTAACTCGTGAAGTAAAAAGAAATGGTTCTAATTATTTTGGACCGTATGCTAATCCGAAAGTGATGTACACACTTTTAGATTTGATTAAATCCATTTATCCTTTGCGTACTTGTAATCTCGCTCTCACACCTGAAAATATTGAAAAGAAAAAATTCAAGGTTTGTTTAGAATTTCATATCGGAAATTGTTTAGGCCCATGTGAAGGAAAACAATCGGTGGAAGAATATGATTCACAAATAAAAGAAATTCGGGAATTACTAAAAGGAAATATTGCTTCCGTGATTCGTGATTTGAAAGACAGAATGAAAGATCATGCTGCAAAATTTGAATTTGAACAAGCACAATTTCTAAAAGAGAAAATAGATTTATTGGATAATTACCAATCAAAATCGAAAGTAGTAAGTTCAACCATATCGAATGTGGATGTTTTTTCGATGGTAACAGATGATAAATTCGGTTATGTAAATTATTTAAGAATTATTGAAGGTGCTATTATTTTCGGACAAACATTTGAATTGAAAAAAAATCTCGATGAAACGGATGAAGATCTTTTGCGTTTTGCCATTACAGAATTACGATTACGTCAAGGAGCAGAATCCAAAGAGATTATTGTTCCTTTTCCGATTATAGATTACGAGGATGCTAAATTAGAATTTACTGTTCCACAGAGAGGAGAAAAAGCACAACTATTGGAATTATCGGCTCGCAATGCAAAATATTTTATGTTGGATAAACATAAACAAGACAGTATCAAAAATCCTGAGCGTACAACAGAAAGAATTCTCGAGCAAATGAAAACGGATTTGCGATTGAGTGAATGGCCGCGTCATATCGAGTGTTTTGACAATTCAAATATTCAAGGAACACATCCTGTTTCTGCCTGTGTAGTTTTTAAAAATGCAAAACCGAGCAAAAGAGATTATCGCCATTTCAATGTAAAAACGGTAGAAGGTCCGAATGATTTTGATACCATGAAGGAAGTCATTCATAGGCGCTATAAACGATTATTGGATGAAGGAGATGAATTACCGCAGCTCATCGTTATCGATGGTGGAAAAGGACAATTAAGTTCGGCATTAGAAAGTTTGGAAGCTTTAGGTTTGCGAGGAAGAATTGCGATGATTGGAATTGCAAAGCGATTAGAAGAAATTTATTATCCTGAAGATACTATTCCGATGTATTTGGATAAACGAAGTGAAACTTTAAAAATTATTCAGCATATGCGTGATGAAGCGCATCGTTTTGGAATCACTCATCACCGAGCGCGAAGAAGTAAATCGGCGGTGGGAACTGAATTAACCAATGTGGAAGGAATTGGAGAGAAAACAGCAGAATTATTATTAAAGAAATTTAAATCAGTAAAAAGATTGAAGGAAGCTCCACACGAGGAAATTGTGAAATTGATTGGTGAAGCGAAAGCGAAAGTGTTGGGGGAATATTTTGAAGAAAGATTAAAGAGCATAGATAAAAGATCATAGACTGGAGGCTTCACCTGTCCCTTGACCTTTGTCCCCTGTCCCTTAAAAAAGTTTCACTTTATATTTTTCCGCCATTTTTTTCATTTGCTCATCTGAAATATCATGAACATTTTTTGTTCCATGATAATTCTCCACTGTTAAAACATGAATTTGATAATCGAATTCTTTGGCTAATTTGAAATACGTTTCTATTTCCCAATCGATGGTGAAAGTGTTGTGCAGGAAAATTTTTTCCGTGGTTGCCATCATGGATTTGCGTGTGTTCTCCTCACAAAGTTTATAGGCCAAATGATTTTCATCGAATTTGAAATGATAATTTCCTTTCTCATCTGTAAAATAATCATCTACAGAAAAAACAGGATATTTTTTATTTTCCGATAGAAGATTTGCCAGAGTAGTTTTTCCGCTACCGGGCAATCCTCGGAGAAGAATGAGTGATTTTGCAGGATTCATTCCACGAAAATACTCATTGACACGATTCATGTCTTTTTTTATCACAGAATTTTTATATATTCACGTCATTAAACTTTTCAATGAAACGATTCCTCGATAAAACAGTTAAAAGTCGGAAATTCTGGAAACGCCTGCTGCTTTTAGGTGTGGGTCTACCCATTCTCTTGTTTTCTATTCTTGTTGGCATTGTTTACTGGAAACAGGATGCTATTGTTCAGAGCCTTTTGAAAACGATGAATCAAGATTTCAAAGGTAGCATTGAGATAGAAGATTCACATATTTCACTTTTTGCAAATTTTCCCTACATTTCGATTGACCTCGAAGGGGTAAAAATCTATGAAAATAAAGATAAAAAGGGCAAGCCTATCACAGATGTAAGTGATATTTATCTCGGATTCGATCTGTGGACGATTGTTTCTGGAAAAATGGAGATCAAAAAAATAAAAATGTCAGATGGAACTTTGAATTTAGTGCAACATAAAGATGGGTCATTAAATATTCTCAAAGCCTTAGAAACAGAAAAGGAAGTGGAAGATCCCAAGGAAGAATTCCACCTTGATTTGAAAGAAATAGAATTAGAAAACATCGATGTTTTTAAATATAATGAGGCCAACGATTTGATTGTGGAAGTATTTATTGAGTATGCTGATTCACGTTTCAAAACTTCGCCTGACCATGTATTTGCTTCACTAGAATCCAGATTCATGTTAAATGTGATTTCTGAAGGTGATACAACTTTTATTAAACACAAGCATTTTGATTTAGAAACTGAAATCGATTTTTTACAGAAGGAACAAAAGATGACCATCCAACCATCACAAGTGAAATTAGAAGGAGCACAGTTTAATATGGAAGGAGAAATTGATTTTCTAAATGATGTATTTGTAAATTTCAATTTTTCGGGAAGCAAACCTAATTTCGAATTATTTATTGCAATGGCACCAGAAGAATTGATTCCGGTGTTAAGAATGTATGACAACAAGGGTCGAATTTATTTTGATGCTACTGTGATTGGAAAAACAGCTAAT
>JBIPLT010000154.1:0-7350 GCA_044368255.1 Flavobacteriales bacterium | reverse complement strand
TATTTCTAAAAAATATGTAGTGGCTGATATGATTACTGGTTTTGGTGTTGCCATTGCAGTAAAACATTTTTATGAAATCTATGGTGGCGAGGTAAAAGGTAAAAAAGTAATTGTTCAAGGCTGGGGAAATGTGGGCTCCGCTGCTGCATTTTATATGGCTCAAATGGGAGCGAAAGTGGTTGGTATTATTGATCGTAATGGTGGATTGATAAATGAAAATGGATTTACATTCGAAGAAATAAAAAATCTATTCGTAAATAAAAAAGGTAATTTATTGGTGTCGGATCAAATGATTTCATTTACTGATATCAATTCTAAAATTTGGGATTTGAAAGCCGATGTTTTTTTACCTTGTGCAGCATCCCGATTAATTTCAGAAGAGCAATTAAATAGAATGTTGAATGCAGGGATGAAAGTGATTTCGGCAGGAGCAAATGTTCCGTTTGCTGATCCGGAAATTTTCTTTGGGGCAATATCAGAAAAAGCCGATGATCAACTTAGCATGATTCCTGATTTCATCGCGAATTGTGGGATGGCTCGTGTATTTGCCTACATGATGGAAAAAGATGCAGTGATTGAGGATAAAAATATCTTCGAAGATGTATCTAAAACCATTGAACGTGCGTTGAAGAATACTTATCAGAAAAATAATTCCACCAAACATATAGCCAAAACGGCATTTGAAATTGCATTAAACGAACTAAATATAAAATAAATGAACCAGATTTTGTTACAAATCCCTACTCTATTACAGGTTGACGTTGCTAGCGGTGACGGAAGTAAAACTGAAGGAGCAATTGTTGAAGGAACCAAAGATTTTACGCTTTGGGAAATGCTTGCATCAGGTGGTTGGTATATCATGATTCCAATGGCAATTATTTCCATTTTGATGGTTTACATAGCCATTGAGAGATATCTGGCAATTTCAAGAGCACAAAAAGAAGAAAAAAACTTCATGATTAAAGTACGAGAATATATTCATGAAGGAAAATTAGATGCCGCTAAAAATCTTTGTACCACTACGGATAGTCCAGTGGCAAGAATGATTGAAAAAGGAATTTCGAAAATCGGAAAACCCATTGATGATATAAAAGCTTCCATCGAAAATATCGGAAAAATAGAAGTTTATAGATTGGAAAAAGGCGTTGGAATGTTGGCAACCATTGCGGGTATTGCTCCGATGATTGGATTTTTAGGAACAGTTATTGGTATGGTACAAACCTTTCAATCATTAAGAGTAAATGGAATGGAAATAGGTCCACTTTCCGAAGGAATGATGATGGCAATGATTACGACTGTTGTTGGTTTAGTAATTGGCATTTTTGCTTTGATGTTTTACAATATGTTTGTAACCAAAATTAATAACGCCATTCACAAGATGGAAAGTAGCTCGATTGAGTTTTTGGATTTATTAGATGAGCCGGGGAAATAATATTAATGTAAAATTATAAATGGAAAATGGAAGAATGAAGCAAACCATCGAAACAATGTATTTCATTTTACACTTTACATTTTTCATTAAAATATTAAACTTATGAATTTAAAAAGCGGAAGAAACCAAGTGAAAGCAGAGCCGAATATGGCTTCGATTTCGGATTTGGTGTTTCTATTATTGATATTTTTTATCTTATTATCTACCATGATCAAACCGGGAATTCCTGTAGATCCTCCTAGTGGAGAAGGTAGTGTAATGGATAATAAATCACCTATAATGGTAACAATTGATAAAGACAATAATTATTTCATTGGTTACGATAAAGTAACTAAAGAAACATTAGTTAGTAAATTGAAAGAAGCATTTTCAAAATCGAATGGAAAAAAAGCATTTATTTTGAATGTAGATAAAACAGTAGATTCTGAACATACGGTTTTTGTATTGGATATCGCCAATCAAAATAGATGGAAGGTTGGTATTGCGACCAAGAGTGAGTAAATTATGTTCAAACCGAAATTACTTCGATTGATTATTTATCTAGTTGTTTCCATTGGTTTGATCATTTTATTATTAAATACTCCAACTGTAACCAATTCAAAAAAGGATATAAAAAAGGTGGATGATTCTGTGCAAACGTTAGAGTTACTGAATGAACATCAATCATCGAACCTAAAGGATGAATTTTCTATTGAAATTGATTCCTCCAATGTCTTTATCCATGAGGGGTATACTTTGAAACTTAATGAACTTTTGAGTGAAATTGGGTTACAGAAACAAAAAAGACCGAAACTAATTTTATTAATCACCGTAAACCCACGTTCCAAGTCAGAATTACTTATGAGCGTGATAGAATTTGCAAAGCGGGAGAAAATAAAAATAGGTATAACTAAAAACTAGACCTGAGCGAAGCGAAAGCTCGAATTCGAAAATTAAAAGTTAAAAAACGAGAAATTATGGTAGCAGTCATTAATGAAATGTGGGAAGATCGATTTAAAAGAGCGAGCCTAGTTGCCACACTTTTTATAACATTTGGTGGCGCTGTAGCAATATTATTATGGCCCCCATGGCGAGTTTATGAACCAATGCCAGAAATAGAACCTAGAATGGAAATTATTCCAGTAGATATGGAAATGATTAAAGCTGGAGGAAATGAAGGAAGTGATGGAGGTTCTCCCAATGAAACGCCATTTGAAAAACCAATTTCTACCAATCCAAAACCTACTCCAACCACTACCTCTTCTCAACATGTTACAACCAATCCTGATAAAACAGATGTAAGTGTGCCAAGTGGAACAGGAACATCTCCTACTATTAATCAAAATGCTTTATTTACTAAACCAACTGGAAATGGAGCAGGTGGAGGAAATGGTGATGATAATGGGCCAGGAACAGGAAAAGGTGATGGACCTGGAACTGGAACTACTTCAGGAAATGGTATTGGGCCTGGATATGGAAATTACAATTTAGCAGGAAGAAGTGCATTGGAAAAACCTGCTCCTAAAAATGTAGTTCAAAAAGAAGGAAAAATTGTAGTGAATATTTGGGTGGATAGAAATGGTAAAGTAACTCGTACCAAAGTGAATTTGGATTTAAGTACTATCAACGATTCTAAATTAGCGGATGAATGTGAGAAAGCCGCTAAGAATACGGTTTGGAGTGAGAATGAAGAGGCAGATGAGGAACAGAAGGGTTCGATAACTTATAATTTTAAATTGAATTAAGATTTTAGCCATAGCATATAAAATGAAACCGGGGGATCCCGATAGTTATAAGGACTTCGGTTTTTATTTTTTTAGCCACAAATTACACGAATTAACACTAATTTTGAAATGCGAATTATAAAAAAATAATTCGTGTAATTAGTTTAATTGGTGGCTCAATCTTATTCGCAAACATTAGAATTTCTCTACAGCCATTTACCCATGTTTCAACGCATAGGTGCGGCAGCGTATCGAGCCGATTTATCGAATACGATTGCTTTGTGTAAAGCAGCAGGAAATCCAGAGAGAGATTTGAAATGCATTCATGTAGCTGGCACCAACGGAAAAGGTTCTACCTCTCACCTACTCGCTTCTATTTTTATGGAGGCAGGATATAAAGTTGGATTATATACTTCACCGCATTTAAAAGATTTTAGAGAGAGAATTACGATCAACGGCAAAATGATTTCAAAAAAATTTGTGGTGGATTTTACAGAGAAATATAAAAATGATTTTAAAAAAATAGAACCTTCTTTTTTTGAGATGACCGTTGTAATGGCATTCGAGTATTTCAAAAAGCAAAAAACGGATATCAATATTATAGAAGTGGGAATGGGTGGAAGATTAGATTCTACCAATGTAATTGTGCCGGAATTATCTGTGATTACGACTATCAGCAAAGATCATGTACAATTTTTGGGTAATGATTTGAGATCGATTGCGAGAGAGAAAGGTGGAATAATAAAAGAGGGGATTTCAGTGGTGAAGGCTTGGACCTCGAACCCCTCTGTCCGCCAAGGCGCGGACATCTCCCCTAAGACAGGGGAGAATTTGGCAGTAGATGATGTACTAAAAAAAATCGCTAAACAGAAAAATTCAAAATTCATTTTAGCTCCGAAAACTCCGAAGAAAAAATACGAATGTGAATTGAAGGGAGATTACCAGCAGATGAATATTTCTACTGTTTTGACAGCGGTTTCTGAAATGAAATTACACAATTGGAAAATTTCGGAAACCAATATCAAAAAAGGAATTTCAAAAGTTGTAACGAATACTAATTTGCAAGGAAGATGGCAAACCTTGAGTAAAAATCCATTAACGATTTGCGATATCGGACATAATGAAGAAGGTATCAAAGAAATTGTAAAAGGAATCAAGAAAATAAAATATGATCATTTACATTTTGTCATCGGAACAGTGAATGATAAAGATGTGAGCACTATGCTTTCACTACTTCCTAAAAAAGCGACCTATTATTTTTGTCAGGCGAAAATTCCGAGAGCGATGAAAGCAGAAGAATTGAAAGAATTAGGTGAAAAATTTGGATTGAAAGGGGAACTTTATATTTCGGTGAAGAAGGCGTTACAACAGGCGAAGAAGAATGCATCTGACCCCTCCGTCCTGCGGACACCTCCCCTTAGCAAGGGGAGAAAGGAAGAGGAAACCCCTCCGTCTCGAAGACTCGACACCTCCCCTAGGATAAGGGGAGGATTGCAGCGGGTTTCAAAAAGTAAATCAGGTGAAGCAATAAAAATAGTGAAAGAGAAAAATGATTTAGTTTTTGTAGGAGGAAGTGCTTTTGTAGTGGCAGAAGTGGTTTAATTCACTCCCATCAAAATCTGTATTTCTGTGCCTGCTGGGTTTCCGTTTTCATCTTTGATATCAATAATGAAAAGACTTTTCTCTCCACTATTGAGCATATCTAATCTTTCTTGTGTTACTTTCAATGCAGTTGATTTATGCTCGCTCTCTTGTTGCATTTTTACATTGGTGGCTTTTTCGCGGCCAACACCATTGTCAATAACAGCGCAAAGCAATTTACCATTTTTCATTTGAAATTTTACATTCAATCTTCCACGTCTATCAAGTCCGTTGAAACCATGAATGATTGCATTCTCTACAAATGGTTGTAATAACATGGGTGGAATGAGAATATCATTTTGATCGATATCCGAATCACAGTTCACTTCGAAATCAAATGTATTACCACGGGTGAATTTTTCTAATTCCAAATAATTTTTCAAGGTTGCTATTTCTGTTTCTAAGGTGATGGATTGTTCTCGAGAGTTTTCTAAAATACTTCTCATCAATTTAGAGAATTTAGAAAGATAATTTCTTGCTGTTTTTTCATCTTTCTGAACAATCAATCCTTGAATAGAATTTAATGCATGGAAAATGAAATGCGGATTCATTTGCAAACGCAAGGCTTTTTGTTCCAATTGCAAAAGATTTTTCTCCATCAATAATTTTTCACGTAAATCTTTGTTTCGTTTGCGTGAACGTAAAACGAAAAATAAAATAATAAGTGTCACCATTAAAATAGACCCAATAATCATCGTTAAACGAAACCACAAAGTTTGCCAATACGGGGGAAGAATGGTAAATGGAATTTCTAAAGCTTGTTCGTTGCAAACCCCATCTTCATTACAAGCTTTCACCTTAAAAATATAATTTCCGGGTGCGATATTCGGATAAGTTGCATCACTTTTAATAGTGAGCGGAGACCAATCACTTTCAAAACCTTCTAATTTCCATTGGTACATCACACGTTCGGGATTCGTATGATTGATTCCAATAAAATCAAAACTTAAATGATTTTCACTGTATTCAAATTCAATTTCCGAAGATGGAATTCCGAATTTATCTAAAAAAGTAGCAAATCTTGTTTTCTCTAGTGCTTCGTAAAATAAACTCATTTGAGAAAGTAATAATTTCGGAGCGCGATTATTTTTTTGTACCGAATTCGGATTGAATTTTGTTAATCCACTGATGGTTCCAAACCATAATTCCCCATTTACGCCCTTACAAGCTGCATTCTGCGCTGTTTCTATTCCAATGAACCCTTCGTTACGTTCGTAATGTTTTACGCTCTGTAAATCGCCATTTTTTGAAAGAACCAATTTATCTATTCCATTTTCAGATCCCGCCCAAAGATTTCCTTCTTTATCTACTTCCAACAAATAAATATTATTTGAAGTCAAGCCATTTTTATCATTAAAATATTTCAAACTGAATTTTTCGTCTTTAAAAATGATTCTTAAAATACCTTTTCCAGCAGTAGCCATCCAAATAAATTCTTTGGATTTACGAATGGCGCGAATGGTGATATTTTTTAATTCTTTGATTATTACAAAACCATTATTTCCTCCCCCTGCTTGACCGCCTTCCATCGCGCCCCCCTTTAGAGGGGGATAAAAAAGTCCTGCACCTTGACCAAGATCGGCACCATACCAAATCTTATTTCCATCTTTCAACAAACAATTAATTCTCTCGGGAACTAGAGAACTTTTTATTTGTTTAGCATTGTACAATCCTCGATGATCAAAATCCAAAGTAGATAAACCTCCACCTGCAGTAGCAATCCATAAAATCCCTAAATTATCTTCTGCAATGCTTTTGATCCAATTACTGCTTAATCCTTCTTTAGTAGAAATGGAAAAAAAACCAGATGTATCTTTTGTCCATAATCCTTTTCCCTCTGTGCCAAACCACATTCTTCCTTTTCGATCTTCATAAATACATTTTATTTTTTCATCAATGAAACCTGAATCTAAATTATAATGCTTAGAAATTCCATCTTTCAAATGAATTACACCTTTTGCCATCGTTCCAATCCAAAGCGAAGAATCACGAGCCATTTGCACAGCAAAAACATAATTTCCTTTTACACCTGCCGATTCATTGTAATGCATGAACATCTGTCCAGAAAAACGACTTACTCCTCCACCCGAACTTCCAAACCAAAGATTTCCCCAGCTATCTTGCAAAAGAGCAGATGTATGATCATTACACAAACCTTCGTTTTTGGTGATATATACCAGTGAACTATAACTCGGTTTCCATCTAGAAATTCCATTATCTTGTGTGGCCATCCAAACATCGCCATTCTTATCTTCAATAACTTTATGAATGATTTTATCTTTCAACTCAAATTGACCAGAAAGAGATTTGCATTTTATGCCATCGAAAATAAATAATCCTCCTCCATAAGTAGCAACGAGAATATTTTTATTTTTAGATTCATACAAAGAGCGCACGTGGATGTTTTTCAAACCTTCCATTTGCGCATAAGTTTTAATTTTCCCTTTAGTGCGTTCGTTGTTTGTAAAAATCACTTTGTTTAATCCATTATCATCTCCCGCCCAAAGTGTATTCGTATGATCAATTAGAACTGTACTTAATATATTGAAATTAATTTTATTTTCACACGAAAAA
>JBIPLT010000016.1:0-21360 GCA_044368255.1 Flavobacteriales bacterium | reverse complement strand
GTTTAGAAGGAAGATACAATTGGGTGAGTTTACGAGGAGGAATTTCTATTTACGCTAATCCATTTAAAGATGAAGATGGAATGAATGCAACCACAGTTGATGCCACACGCATCACCTACTCGGGTGGATTAGGATTTAGAATGAAAGGATTTTATGCCGATTTAGGATATTCTATTACCCAATGGAACGAAGCTTATTTTATGTTTGATCCTTTATTGGTAAATACCGCCAATATCGAAACAAACTTCAAGCAGTTTGTGGTGACGGCAGGATTTAGATTTTAGAAGATTAAGCTCAATAATGGGACGAAATACAAATCTGCTCAAACCAACCAAAGACTAAAAATATTACTCAGTTTTTAAACACAAAAAAATCCGAAGGTTTACCCTCGGATTTTTCATTTATATATTTTCTAAAAATTAATTTGCTTTCGGATCCGCGTTAATTGCTTTATCCACCAAAATTCTTCCGCAGTGCTCACAAACAGTTACCTTTTTGTGCATACGAATGTCTAACTGACGTTGTGGAGGAATTTGATTGAAACAACCACCACAAGCATCACGCTCAACCGCAACAACAGCTAATCCGTTTCTTGCATTTTTGCGTAATCTATGGTAAGCCTTAATTAAACGTGGTTCAATTTTAGCTTGAGCCGCTGCTGATTTATCAATTAAATCTTGTTCTTCTTTTGAAGTTTCATCAGTGATTTCTTGCAACTCTTGTTTCTTTATTTCCAAATCTTTCTTACGCTCATTCAAAATTTCTTTTGAATTAGCCACCGACTCAGTTTTGAAACCCATCTGAGCTTTGAATTCTTTAATTTTCTTCTCTGATAATTGAATTTCTAAAGTTTGGAATTCAATTTCTTTAGAAAGCGAATCGTACTCACGGTTATTTCTAACTTTCACTTGTTGCTCTTCGTATTTCTTAATGGCTAATTGAGATTCTTTCATTGCGTTTTTACGCTCAGTCACTCCGTTTTCTAAATCTGCCAATTCTTGTTCGATTCTTTCAAAGCGAGTTTCCAAACCTGCAATTTCATCTTCTAAATCTTGAACCTCGAGTGGTAATTCACCTCTAACCGTTCTGATTTTATCAATTTGAGAATCGACTAATTGAAGGTTAAATAATGCTTTTAATTTTTCTTCTACTGAAGTCGCATCGATCTTCTTATCTGCCACTTTTGCCATAGGTCAATAATAATTAACTGGGTTAGTATTTATTTCCGTAATTCGGACTGCAAATGTATTAAATTTTTTCGTTATCCAATCACTCAACAGACTCATTGTAAACTGCTCACTTTCAAAGTGTCCGATATCAAAAATCAAAATTTTTCCATCCGCATCAAAAAAATCATGGTATTTAAAGTCAGAAGTAATCAAAACATCGGCCCCTGCCCTTTTTGCTGCATCTACTAGAAATCTACCCGAACCTCCGCACACCGCCACCTTCTTGATTTCTCGATTTAGAAATCCCGTGTGACGAATTAATTTAGTTTGCATTTTTTCTTTCACCAACTTCAAAAAATCTTCCTCATTCATTTTATTTTCCAATTCACCTTTCATTCCTGATCCAGCCATTGAAAAATCGTTTTTTAGTTCATATAAATCATAAGCTACTTCTTCATATGGGTGAGATTTTAGCATGGCAGAAACTACTTTCGAACTAAGATAATTAGGCAGAATCACTTCTATTCTCATTTCTTTTTCCGAATGAATTTCTCCCTTTTTTCCAACAAAAGGGTTTGAATTTTCATTTCCCATAAAAGTTCCTGTTCCCTCTGTGCTAAAACTGCAATCCGAATAATTACCAATCAATCCTGCGCCAGCTTCACACATGGCTGATCGAACTTTTTCGGCATGCTCATTCGGACAAAAAACCACTAATTTTTGCAATGTATTTTCTTTCGGTTGAAGAATTTTTGGATTTTTCAATCCTAATTTTTCCGAAATTTTTGCATTCACTCCGTTATGGATTGCGTCTAAATTGGTATGTATAGAATAAATGGAAATATCATTCTTAATTGCCTTCAATAAAATACGTTCCACATAATTAGTTCCCGTCAATTTTTTAATTCCTTTGAAAATCACCGGGTGATGTGAAATAATCAAATTGCATTTTTGAGAAATGGCTTCTTCCAAAACTTTTTCTGTTACATCTAAACAAAGTAAAACTCCAGTAACCGAAGATTCAGGATTACCGCATTGCCATCCCGAATTATCATAATCTTCTTGCAGTTGTCTGGGAGCCAGCGATTCTAAATATTGAGTAATCTCTTTCTTTAAATTCATTTCAGTCAATTTTTTATCAAATATAACACAGTTCAACGGCTTGTTGATTTCTACTTAGGTTTTAGAGGCAATTATTTTATTTAGAATGAGTTTATCTTCTATTTTTGTGACCCGATGATAAGAATCCTTCGCCTTTTATTATTTCCGTTCGCCGTTCTGTATTTCATTGGAACTGAATTCAGGAATTTTCTGTTTCATACACGAATACTAAGATCATTAAAATTTGACCGACCTGTTATTTGTGTAGGAAATCTTTCTACGGGTGGAACAGGAAAAACACCAATGACAGAATACATTATTCGATTATTAAAAAGCAACGAAATAAAACCAGGTGTTTTGAGTCGTGGTTACGGCAGAAAATTACCCGGTTTCAGAATGGTAGAAGTAGATGCTAAAACGCATGAATGCGGAGATGAACCACTTCAAATCAAACAAAAATTTCCGGATATTGATGTTGCAGTTTGTGAACAAAGAGTGGACGGAATAGTTTTTCTATTGAAAGAATCCGAAAAAATTGAATGTATTTTATTAGACGATGCCTATCAACATCGAGCGATAAAACCTTCCTTCTCTATTCTTACCACTTCTTTTTCTCAACCATTTTTTAGTGATTTTATTTTACCAGTTGGAAATCTTCGTGAAATGCGTAAAAATGCTTCACGTGCCAATGTAATTGTGGTAACTAAATGTCCAGAATGGATGAATCAAGCAGACATTAATTACTGTACAATAGCCATTCAACAATATTCAAAAGCACCTGTATTTTTCAGTCAAATAATTTATGGAGAAATCAAGCCCGTTTTTGGTTTAGGAAAACCTATTTCACTCACGCACCACGTTTTACTTGTAACAGGAATAGCTCAAACCGAATCGTTGGTAAAACATATTGAACAAAAATCAAAAGTAAAACATCTACTTTTTGGCGACCATCATCGATTTGAATCTAAGGATATCACTAAAATTGTCGATTTATTTAATAGTTTTGCAAACGAAGATAAAATCATTATCACCACTGAGAAAGATGCGAAAAGATTTCAATCTCTGAATGAGGAAATGATTCAACCTTTAAAAAATCTTCCGATTTATTTCATTGAAATGGAAACCCAAATAATCAATGATACTTCGAGAGGTTTTATTAACGAACAAGAAAAATTTGATCAACTAATATTATCGCATGTTAACAGCTTTGAATGAAACCGTAAATTTTGTCAAGAATAAAATTAAGGACACGCCTGAAGTAGGAATTATTTTAGGAACAGGTTTAGGAGGATTAGTAAATGAAATCGAAACGATTTATGAAATTCCTTATGGAGAAATTCCCAATTTTCCTGTTTCTACCGTGCAAGGCCACAGTGGAAAACTGATTTTTGGAAAATTAGGAGGAAAAAAAGTTCTGGCTATGCAAGGACGCTTTCATTTTTATGAAGGTTATACCATGCAGCAAATCACTTTCCCCGTGCGTGTAATGAAACTTTTGGGAATAAAAACGCTATTCTTATCCAATGCCGCAGGAGGAATGAATCCTAATTTTGAAATCGGTGAAATCATGTTGATTAAAGATCATTTGAATCTTTTTCCTACCAATCCTTTGATTGGTAAAAACGAAGATTCATTGGGGCCTCGCTTCCCCGATATGAGTCAACCATACGATCATCAATTGTTAAAAAAAGCTAAAGAAATAGCAGCAAAAAATAATATCCGAGTAGCCGAAGGAGTTTACGCTGGACTTTCTGGTCCGTGTTTTGAAACTCCTGCCGAATATAAAATGGTGGCTATTTTGGGAGCAGATGCTGTTGGAATGAGCACTGTGCCCGAAGTAATTGTGGCTCGTCATATGAGTATTCCATGCTTTGCGGTTTCTATTATTACCGACCTAGGTGTAGAGGGAAAAATAGTGGAAGTGACTCATGAGGAAGTTCAAATTATTGCTAAAAAATCGGAACCTAAGATGACACTTATCATCAAGGAACTGTTGGCATCCATTGACTAATTCTGGAAAAAAATTACTTAATTTTACACTTCGTTTTTAATTTATGAGTGAGATTTACGATACATACGAGGTGATTATTGGTTTGGAAGTTCATACGCAACTTCTCACCAAGAGCAAAAACTTTTCTCCCGATCCCACTGAGTTTGGTGCATTGCCCAATCATCATGTGAGTGTAATTTCATTGGGACATCCAGGAACTTTGCCCAAGGCCAATAAAAAAGTGGTAGAATTTGCAGTTCGTTTAGGTTTAGCCTGTGGGTGTGAGTTGACCAAAGAAATGAATTACGCTCGCAAAAATTATTTCTATGCGGATTTACCAAAAGGTTATCAAATCACGCAAGATTTAACTCCCATCTGTAGAAAAGGACATATCACTATCAAGGATGATAATGGAAATGAAAAAATAGTTGATTTAACTCGAATTCACATTGAGGAAGATGCTGGAAAAAGTATCCATGATATTGATCCCTATAATTCATTGGTAGATTTAAATCGTGCAGGTGTTGCATTATTAGAAATTGTAACAGAACCGGTTATGCGTACGAGTAAAGAAGCTTATAATTTTTTACAGGAAGTTAGAAAATTGGTTCGTTATTTAGATATCTGTGATGGAAATATGGAAGAAGGATCACTTCGTTGTGATGCGAATATTTCGGTGATGAAAAAAGGCGCTAAAGAATTCGGAACAAAGATTGAAGTGAAGAACATGAACTCTATTCGAAATGTTCAACGTGCCATCGAATTTGAAATAATTCGTCAGGTGGATGCCTTGGAAAAAGGAGAAAAACTTTTCATGGAAACCAGAACCTTCGATGCAGTGAATGGAATTACCATTGGTATGAGAAGTAAAGAAAGTGCACATGACTATCGTTATTTTCCTGAACCCGATTTACAACCTTTGAAAATTACCAATGAATATATTGAGGAAATTAGAAAAACACTTCCTCCACTTCCCAACGAACTTTTGAAAAAATATATTTTAGATTATAGTTTACCAGAATATGATGCTACTATTTTAACAGAACAAAAAGCAACGGCATTATACTTTGAAGAAATTACCAAGTACACTAAAAATTATAAATCGGCTTCGAATTGGATGATGGGAGAAATAAAATCTTATCTCAATGAAGCTGCTTTAGATATTGAAGATTTTATTTTGAAGCCAGAACAAATTGCAGAAATTATTTCTTTGATTGACAAGGGAAAAGTAAGTCACACGGCTGCGGCTGGAACTATTTTTCCGGAGATGATAAAAAATCCGAGTGCAAGTGCTATTTCTATCGCAGAAGCAAAAAATTTAGTTCAAGAAAGCAATACAGATTTACTAGCTGATTTCGTTCAGCAAGCCATTGCTAAATATCCGGATAAAGTGGTAGAATATAAAAACGGAAAAGTGGGATTAGCTGGTTTGTTTATGGGAGAAGTGATGAAACTTTCAAAAGGAAAAGCCGACCCTAAGGTGGCCAACAAATTATTAACTGAAGCTTTAGAAAAAGCATAAAATAAATTCAAACCAAAAAAATGAAATATAATTTTTTAATATTATCTCTCTCCATTTTACTTTTCTCATGTGGAGATTCTAAAGTAGAAAAAAGTGGTTCTGCCATAGAAAATTCAGTTTCCGGAACCATTAAAAATGGAGCTGGAAGAAAAATTTATCTCGAAGGATTTGATATGAATGGAACCATTAAATTAGATTCTACAGAAATTGCTGAAGACGGTTCATTTCAATTATCTGCTCCTGCAAAAACAAATTTTTATAGAGTAGGTTTTAACAATACTAATTATATTTTACTAGCCATTGATAGTACTGATAAAAATGTAAAAATTACAGGAAATGCCGATACACTTAGTATTGGATACAAAGTGGAAGGCTCACCATTTTCGCAAGACATTCTTGAATTTGTGAATGAGCAAACGCCATTTATGGCTAACCGTTTGAAAATTCTAGAAAGTATCAATGTGGACAATCAAGAAGATACTTCTGTAACAGGTAATGCACAAAGATCCATTATGCGATTGGATGCCGCTTTTAACGCTTTCGTGGTGAATTTCGTTGAAAAGAACCCTAAATCTCCATCTACATTTTTGGCTTTATCCTTTCTTAATCCAAATAATCAATTAGACGTTATCAAAAAAGTAGAGCAAGCCATTTCTGTATCCATGTACAATTCTCCTCTACATGTTGACATTCTCAATAAAATCGGACAACTAGAATCACAAAAGCAAATTAATGATGCTCAATTGGTGGAACAAGAAAAAACAATGGGCCATTTAAAGAATGGAAATACTGCTCCTGAAATAAATTTACCTTCACACAAGGGTGGAAATATTTCTTTGTCATCCTTAAAAGGCAAAGTAGTTCTAATTGATTTCTGGGCATCCTGGTGCGCACCTTGTCGTCAGGAAAATCCAAATGTGGTGAAGATGTTTAATAAATACAAAGACAAAGGATTTACCGTTTATAGTGTTTCATTGGATCAGGATAAAACCAAATGGCTAAATGCTATTCAAAAAGATGGATTAATTTGGCCGAATCATGTGAGTGATTTGAAGTCTTGGCAGTCTATTGCTGCGCAGGCTTATGGAATCACTTCTATTCCGTTTACCGTTTTGATTGATAAAGATGGTAAGATAATTGATAAGAATTTAAGAGGAGCACAACTCGAAGAAAAATTAAAAGAGATTTTAGGGTCTTAAAAAGAAATTTATGAATAAAATAAAACTTTTTGTAGTTATAGTGGCAATGTCACTTTTTGCAATTTCATCACAAGCAGCAATAATTAGTGGAACATTTACGAATTCAAAAGGGAAGTGGATTCGACTAGAACGGTTCGAAGAAAATCGACCTGTCGTAATTGATAGCATAAAAATTAATAAAAAGGGTAAATTTAAATTTACAGTAAAAGATACTGTGACTGATTTTTACAGAATCTCTTTTCAGCCCACCGATTTCATCGTTTTAATTCTTACTAAAAATGATAACGTTCAACTTACAGCTGATGGTAATAGCTTAAATAAAACTTATAAAATAAAAGGATCTGAACATTCAGAAAATCTTTTGTCTTTTGTGAATTTGGTAAACACCTATATCAAAACCAAAGATTCCATTAATACACTTGCATTAAAAAACAATGATGGAACAAAACCAGAATTAATTTCGCAATTAAATGCAGAAATGAATTCGAAATATGCCACATTTTTAAAAGACAGAAATAAGTTCATGGATGATCATGCGGCCTCTCCTGCATTGGTTGCTGTTACGAATCATTTAAATTTACAAAACGATGCCAAAGGTGAATTGGTTTATCTTAAGAAAATTGACGCGGCTCTCGAAAAATCTATTCCCAATACCTATTATCATAAATCAATTCATGACATGGTGATTTCTATTGAAGAACAAGTGAAAATGGAGGAAAAACAAAAAGAAGCGGAAGCCAATAAATCAAAAATGAATCAGCCCGGTTCTGACGTAATTGATATTGTGATGAAAGATGTGGATGGTAAAGAAATTGCCCTTTCTTCATTAGAAGGAAAATATGTTTTATTAGATTTTTGGGCTTCTTGGTGTGGACCTTGTAGAAAAGAAAATCCGAATGTGGTAAAATTATATGAAAAATATAAAGACAAAGGATTTACTATTTACAGTGTTTCTATTGACAATAACAAAGAGAAATGGTTGGAGGCAATTAAAAAAGATAATTTAACTTGGCCATACCATGTGAGTGAATTGAAAGGATGGCAAACTCCTGTGTTGGCAGATTTTGGTGTAAATGGTATTCCGTTCACCGTATTGATTGATAAAGAAGGAAAAATTATACAAGCTAATTTAAGAGGGCCTTCATTAGAAGCTAAACTTCTAGAAATTTTTGGATTCTAATGAGAAAACTTTTATCGTTATTTTTTTTATTGACAATCGTTTTTTGTTCCGCACAAAAAAAAGTGGAAGGACCTTCGGGCTACTGGCAGCAAGAAGTTAAATATAAAATTAACGTTGCATTAGATGATGTTAATCATACACTCCAAGGGTTTGAAGAAATTACGTATATCAATAACTCTCCTCATACCTTAAATTATCTTTATTTTCATCTATGGCCCAACGCCTATAAAAATCATGCCACTGCTTTAGCCAAACAACTTTTAGAAAACGGTGAAACCGATTATTATTTCGATAATAATAAATATAACGGTTATATCGATTCACTTAATTTCATGATGGATGGTGATACTTTAGAGTGGGAATACAAAGGAGATAGCATTGACATTTGTAAAATAAAATTAAAATGTCCCGTTTCACCCAATGATTCCATAATTATTTCTACTCCATTTTTTGTAAAAATTCCAAGTGGAAATTATTCTCGATTGGGCCATATTGGACAATCGTATCAAATTACCCAATGGTTTCCAAAACCAGCAGTGTATGATAAAAATGGTTGGAACGAAATGCCTTATTTAACACAAGGAGAATTTTATTCTGAATTTGGATCTTTTGATGTGAGATTGACTTTGCCTGCGAATTATTATGTTGGTCATACTGGTTATCTCGTTAATGATTTCAAAGAAATTGACGTATTGAAAAAACGTGCTGAAGAAACCGAAAAAATGTTGGGCTCTCATATCAATAAGGTAGGAAATATAATAGATCCACTTAATAATGGATTTCCCGCTTCTTCAAAAGAATTAAAAACACTTCATATTAAACAACAACGCGTGCATGATTTTGCATTTTTTGCGGATAAAAGATATTATATTTTGAGAGGAGAAGTGGAATTACCCTACTCTAAGAAAAAAGTGAAAACAATGGCAATGTTCACAGCCGGCAATTCACGTTACTGGGCAAAAAGCATTGAGTACCTCAACAATTCTATTTACTATTATTCATTATGGAATGGCGATTATCCCTATTCGCAATGCACAGCAGTTGATGGAACCATTAGTGCAGGTGGAGGAATGGAATATCCCAACGTAACAGTAATTGGTGATGTGAATAGTGATGAGTCATTAGAAACAGTCATAATGCATGAGGTGGGACATAATTGGTTTTATGGCATTTTAGGAAGTAATGAAAGAGAACATCCTTGGATGGATGAAGGAATAAATTCTTTCAATGAAATGCGTTACAATAGAACTTTACACCCTGAAAGAAGTTTAATTGGCGGTATAGCAAATGTCAGCAACAATTTGATGAAAAAATTTGGTGTGGATCATTTAAAAAGTATGCACCAATATTACTTAGCCTATTTATTAAGTGCCAGAAAAAATAATGATCAACCCATTGAAGCGCCCGCTGCTGATTATACAGGAATGAACTACGGAACGATTGTATATTCCAAAACAGCTGTAGCGTTTGATTATTTACACGATTTTCTGGGAGCAGAAGTTTTTGATAAAGCCATGCGAGTTTATTTTGATACTTGGAAATTCAAGCATCCTTCTCCTCAAGATTTACAAATGGTATTCGAATATGTTAGCAAACAAGATTTAAATTGGTTTTTCAAGGATTTAATTGAAACTAATAAAGTGGTGGATTATAAATTTGTTCGTAAGTTAAAAGTAAATACCAAATCAACCGTCACATTTGGCTGGTTGAAATATGAAGAAACCTTAGTCGTAAAAAATGTAGGAGATATTTCTGCTCCATTTTCTATTAGTGGAATTTTTAAAGATACCGATAGTGTTTTGTATGAAAGATGGTATCCAGGTTTTAGTAAAACCATGCAATTACATTTCCCAAATTGTGAATGCGATCGATTTGTTATTGATTACGGACAACATTCAACAGAATATAGAAGAAGCAATAATACTTTACATGAACGAAAATTATTTAAAAAATTGGAGAAACCAAGATTTCAATTTATTGGATCCATTGAAAATCCAGAACGAACATTAATTAATTGGGTGCCTGTTTTTGGCGCGAATGCTTATGATGGCTTCATGGCAGGAATGGCTTTTTATAATTCTGTTTTCCCTGCTAAAAATTTCGAATATGCGTTAATGCCGATATACTCTATCCGCAATAACAAAGCGAGAGGTTATGGATCGGTTTCTTATAGATTTCATGGAAGACAATCTTCTTTTATTCATTCGATAAAACCCGGTGTTCAATTTTCTTCATTTGGAATATCAACCTTATCTTCTTCTCAAGATTATAATGCTTATTCTGATTTTATAAAAATTGCACCTTCATTAGAAATAAAATTCAAAAAGAAGACAGCAAGAAGTGAAAATCAACATTCCATTACTTATCGCTATCTTTTCATTGAAGAAAAAAGCGCTTCCTTCTGTGAAAGTTGTGATTCAGTGACGAATTTATTTTTAAATGATAATCAATTTCACGAGTTAAATTACCTTTTTGTGAACTCTAATACAATTCATCCTTGGAATGTAAAATACACTGCACGTTATCACGAAGAATTTGTTTTAAATATGTTGGAAGCAAATTACAAGCATCTCTATAACGCAAAAGGTAGTTCCATTTATATCCGATTTTTTGCTGGAGGATTTTTCTCCAATAATTCAAGCAATAGTCGTTATAATTTAAGAATGGATGGACAACGAGGGTTTCATGATTATACTTATGATGAAGTTTATCCCGCACGATTTGAAACAGAAGGTATTTGGTCGCAACAATTCACCGAGAGTTACGGTGCTTTCAAAGTTCCAACTGCTTATGGGCAAAGTAATAAATGGATAGCGGCTTTAAATTTAAAAGCAGATTTACCTATACCCATTATTTTTCCATTTATTGATTTAGGTGTTGGGGCGCAATCTGGTTCTGTGCAATTTTTATATGATGCTGGAATAGGAATTAATATTGGAAAAGGATGGTGTTCGGTTTATTTCCCATTCTTATTTTCAAAAGAAATCCAAACAGAAATAGAGGCTAACAACAGAAAATTCAAGGACCAAATTCGTTTTACATTTAACTTGAGCAAAATAAATCCATTAAAATTGGTGAGAGATATTTAAATGCAAGAAGGAAAAAAAATATATTTTGCTTCTGATTTTCATTTAGGCGTGAATGGTGTTCATTCCTCTGAACAACGAGAGAAATTCATTGTGCAGTGGCTTACAGAAATTGAAAAAGATGCTCAAGAAATTTTTTTAGTAGGTGATTTATTTGATTTTTGGTTTGAATACAATCGAGCTGTTCCAAAGGGATTTGTTCGTTTATTGGGAAAGCTAGCTGACTTAACAGATAAAGGAATTCCTGTACATGTTTTTATTGGCAATCATGATATGTGGATGTTTGATTATCTCCCAAAAGAAACGGGAGTGAAACTTTATCGCGAACCCATCGAAAGAGAATTTGCAGGAAAGAAATTTTTCATCGGACATGGAGATGGACTAGGCCCGGGAGATAAAGGTTATAAATTCATCAAGAAAATTTTTAGAAATCGTTTTTGTCAATGGATGTTTGCTCGACTTCATCCGAATTTCGGAATAGGATTAGCCAATTATTTTTCACGATCCAGTCGTAAAAAAACGAAACATGAAAATAAATATTTAGGTGATGAAAAAGAATTTTTAGTTCAATTCATTTTAGAACTGGAAAAAACAAAACATTTTGATAGTTATGTTTTTGGTCACCGTCATTTACCCATTCAAATGAAAATTCAAAATTCGGATTATATAAATCTTGGAGATTGGATAGAGTTTTATACGTATGCCGAATTTGATGGAGAGAAAATAGAGTTGAAAAAATATCACCCAATTCGCTGAACTAAATCAGCCAATCGAGCAGAATAACCAGCTTCATTATCATACCATCCTACCACTTTTATCATATTTCCAATTACTGATGTTAATTGTGCATCAAAAAGTACGCTATGGCGATTTCCAATACAATCTACCGAAACGATTGGATCTTCGGTATATTCCATGATTCCTTTTAGATTTCCATTGGCAGCTTCTTTAAATGCTTGATTTATTTTTTCTACCGCAATAGGATTTTTTACAATGAATGTAATATCTGTCAATGATCCATCAGGAACAGGAACGCGAATTCCGCAACCTCCTACTTTTCCCTCGAGAGAAGGAAATATTTTTGTAATGGCTTTTGCGGCACCAGTAGTAGTTGGAATAATTGACAAGGCTGCCGCTCTAGATCTTCGCAAATCAGAATGAGGAGCATCGTGCAATCGTTGATCGCCAGTATAAGAATGTATGGTTGAAACATAACAACTTTCAATCGCACATAATTCGTCAATTACTTTAATCATAGGCGCTGCACAATTGGTGGTGCAAGAGGCATTGCTTAAAACTACATCCGAACTATTTAGTAAATGATCATTTACACCAAGAACAATGGTTTTGATATCTTCTGATTTTGCTGGAGCAGAAATAATTACTTTTTTAGCTCCTGCCTTGATATGCTTTTCTACTTCTTCACGTGTAGTAAAATGTCCAGTTGATTCTATCACCACATCTATTTTCAATTCTTTCCATGGAAGTTCTTCTGGATTTTTAGCTGCGAAGCATAAAATAGTTTTATCTCCAATAAGAATAAATTTACTTCCTGCTTTTACTACTTCGGGATAAGTTCGATGAACAGAATCGTATTTAAAAAGATGCGCCAATGTTTTTTCATCGGTAAGATCATTGATGGCAACCAGTTCAATGTTTTTATTTTCGAGAAGATATCTAGCAGTGATTCTACCTATTCTTCCAAATCCATTAATTGCGACTCTAATCATTTTTTTATTTATTTATTCAAAATTATAAAAAAAACCCCCGCTTAATAGCGGGGGTTTTTCCTTCTTAAAAATTATTATTATTAATGTGTTACCACTAATTTATCTGTTCCGGTTTCATCACCAGCCTTAATCATTACTACGTAAGATCCAGATGCTAATTCAGCAACATTAATTTCAGCATTAACGTCACCTGCATTCATCTCACCTAAGTTTTTAGTAAGAACAATTTTACCCGCTAAATCCATCACGTAAATATCAACGTTGTTTCTTTCTTTCAATTTGAAAGAAATAGTTCCGTTAGTATTCATTGGATTTGGATAGGAATTTATTTCGGTTACTTCTACATGCGCTACAGCTGTTGCATCAGAATCATTGATTCCAACTAGTGAATTAGAGCTCCAAACTCCACGTCCAAAAGTTCCAAGATAAACTACACCACTATTCCAGCAATCAGAAGTTCTCCATTGTTGACGCACCGCTTCAACAGGCACTAATCCCATTTGTGGTTGATAAACCCAAGTAGAACCACCATTATCGGTAACATAAACACCCGTTTCTGTTCCCATAACAATTGTATTTGGATCTTGGTAATCGATAATTGCATCATAAGTTCCAACAGCAGGTAAAGAAGCGGTGATTTCAGAGAAAGAACCAATTCCAGTTGCAGTAGTTCCCGAACTAGTTTCATGTAAGGAATTTCCGTTTGCCACCACAATATGATCTTCGTCTTGTGGGTCCACACCGATTCCACCAATAAAACTAAAACCATTTATAGTTGTAACGGTTACCCCCGAAATATCATTCGCAGGAGAATAAAAAGTATTTAAATTTTTCACTACATATAGAGTACCATTTGTTGTTCCTACATACATTACTTGACCATTAGCTGCAAATTCGATAGCGGTAACATTACCCGTAACTGATGGAAGAACTTTTTCCCATTCAGGAGTTACATTAAATCTTAAAGCGTGACGTGTAATATAAAGACCGTTTGAACCATTAAAACCAACTGCAAAAATAGATTGAACAGGATCTTGTAAAGCAATAGTATCCCCTTCTGCTAATGCAACCGTTAAGGTATGCGTAAGCGGCACTTGTTGCGTTCTTGAAATATAATTAATGACATCACCAATATTATAAATGGTATCTGCAATAAACAAAACTGAATCTTGGCTGTCGGTATCGTTCGGATTTTCATAAAGTCTACCTACAGAAGCAAACGGTGCGTTGGCAATATTAGGAGTGAAATTATCCCAAGCAGCACCTTCATCACTTGAACGTCCCCAATTTCCTTCTTGAGAAGATGCAAAAAATACTTCAGGATTGATATGAGAAATATCACAATCAAAACCATCTCCAGAGTACACTTCAGTATATTCTAAACTAGTAGCTCCAGTGAAATTTTTGTATTGTGTTCCGTTATCTTGGTTACCACACATCGTATGACCAAATTTATTAAAGGCAACACTGTAAGCTTGAGTAACATTATAACCGCGGTTCTGAGGTACCCAAATATTTTCACCGTTATCATAAGATTTAGCAACACCGCCATCGCTACCAACATAAAGCATTCCATTTTGATCCCATTTAATCTCATGCTGATCAGCATGAACATAGATTGGACTGAATTCAGAAGCGTATGCAAAAGTTTTTTGGTACCATTGTCCGAAAACTGGATTTGCTGTTGAACTTTTTACCCATTTATAAATTGCTTGCGTTCCTCCAATTAGAACTTGATTCGGATTCCCAGGAACAGCACCTAACATATTATCGTATACACCTTGACAGTTAGTTCCAGGATTGCTAAAAGGATCGAAATTACTTGACCCTGGAGGGGCAATTTCATACCAAGTATTTCCATTGTCTTCTGAAATCCAAACACCTTTTAAGCAGGATGACGAAGCAGCTGCAGCAGCATAAATGGTATAGTTGTTTGAACTATTCTTGTCATAAGAAACCGCATATTCCATTCTTGCAAGTACGTTAGTAATTTGACCCGAACCACTTCCTGAAACATTAGTAAAAGTATTTCCTGAATCGGTAGATACAAATGTAATTACAGACCCTGCACCCGATCTTCCCGCAACTATGGTTGTTCCATCAGGAGACATTTTTAAATCTCCATAAGAAGCGTTTGTTAAATTACCTGCAGCAACAAATCCTCCTCCTGGAGTATATGTTTTTGCCCCACCAGAGGAATTATTACCAGCAATCCAAATTTTATCTGCCACGTTTGGATCGGCTAACAATTCATTTACATCCGACCAAGCGGTAGAGCCAGGAACTAATGTCCAAGTAACTCCATTATCTGTTGACGACCAAATTCCTTCGCCGCCCCAATTATCAAATGAACTTCCTGTTCCCACATAATAAGTTCCGTCCAAAGTTTGACACATAGAAGAAATTCTTAAATATTCACTGAAACCAGCAACCATTGTCCAATTATTAGCAGCGTTATTGGAAACGAAAAGCCCACCAGAAACACTTCCAGCGAAAACGTGATTAGCATCGTTTCTATCAATACAGATTGCACGCGTTCTTCCACCTACGTTATCTGGACCCTCTTCCATCCAATTTAAAGCCGTTGCTCTAGTCTGGTTTTCTAAATTATAAGCAATCATATTATTGCGCATTGCACGAAGATATGTCTCGTCATATAAACCTGTTGCAGGGTTTAAACGTTTTGAACGATAATACTCCTTCGCTGCATCAGCACCGGTATAAAGAGTTTTATCTGCTCCTCTTGGATGGTAAACTGATTTCTCAGTTACTTGATCTAGATTGATTAAACTAACGGTAATTACCGATAGAATTAACAATGATCCGACTAATAGTAAATTTTTATTTTTCATAAAGCAACTTATTATTTTATTGTTCGAGAAAAGAATTAAGCCTGTTCTCAAGGCTTACAAATTAAAAAAGTTTTTTCGATTAAATCAAGCCCTTCTGAACATTTGGTTGAAATCATTTAGGTATTGGTAAAATGAATTACTCCTTTATTGACTAAAAGTATTAAAAACACTGTTTTTTTGGGGTACAAGGAGAAATAAATAAAATTTAATAACATACATTTCCATGACTTAGAAAATATGCTTTTCGGCATGATAGGAAGAACGAACAAGAGGGGCGCTTTCTACGTATCTAAAACCTTTTTTGAGTGCAATTAATCTATACTCCTCAAATTTTGAAGGCATTATAAAGTTGGCAACGGGCAAATGTTTGGGTGTTGGTTGAAGATATTGGCCCATCGTTAAAATATCGACACCAACACTTCGAAGGTCATCCATAGCTTCTAAAATTTCTTCTTCTGTTTCCCCTAACCCTAACATGATACCCGATTTTGTTCTCATTCCACCTTGTTTTAGGCGCAACAAAACTTCTAAACTACGATCATATTTTGCTTGAATCCTCACTTGTTTTGTTAACCTGCGAACGGTTTCAAGATTATGAGACACGATTTCGGGAGCAACATCAATAATATTTTGAAGATTTTCCCATTTCCCCATAAAATCAGGAATGAGCGTTTCAAGAGTTGTTGAGGGAGATTTTCTTCTAATAGCTCTAACGGTCATTGCCCAAATTTCTGAACCTCCATCTTTCAAATCATCACGGTCTACAGAGGTAATTACACAATGTTTTACTTTCATTAAATGAACAGAAAGAGCAACTTTTGCTGGCTCAGTCCAATCTGCTTCTAATGGTTTTCCGGTTGCAACCGCGCAAAATCCACAAGAGCGAGTACAAACATTTCCTAAAATCATGAACGTGGCCGTTCCTTCACCCCAACACTCTCCCATATTAGGACAGTTTCCACTTTCGCAAATCGTATGAAGTTTGTGTTCACTCACCAATGAACGAACCATTTTATAATTTTCACCCGTAGGTAATTTAACCCTTAACCATTTTGGTTTGGGAGTTCGGATAGCTAAATTTTCGGTGGAGATAATTGATTCCATTTAGTAATATTTCCGTCCTAAAAAAAGTTTTAAATAAATTGAAATAAAAAAATTGTTCGCTTTATTTTGCGTCATCAATTCAACTGGCGCAAAATAAAAATCTACCAAAGAACCTAATTCAATTGCTCGGATAACGTCATCCTCATTGGCATATTCAAATTGAATTCCAAATTTCGCAAATGCGCCTGGATTAATTTTAATTTCACCCAATCCTTTTGAGCCTTTTGATCTTCCATAAATATTATCTACGGTATGAAAAGAAGGATCATATCTTTCGTCAGTAAAGGTGAATAAAAATGGATCATTAGTTGGGTTGATAATTTGAAGATACACTGGCTTTAATAATCCGAAAGACGGCCCAATAGCATAATTCAAACTAATTTCTACTCCTTTTTCACGCAATTTTTCGAAATAAATTCTTGTTAAACCAATTCCTGGTCTCAACATGAAAAGTGAGTTTAGCTTACCATAAAAATATCCCTTTCCATCATCAAAATTAGGATTAAAAACTTTAATTTCTTTTGGATGATGCATGCTTACTAATTCCAAAGAAAAATTTAATCGTTTATTGTAGGTTAACTGTTTTCCGTATCTAAAACATCCACCCCAGCCTTCACCATGAATGATTATTCCACCAACAGCGTCTGATCGGTAATTTACAAATCGTCCTTCATCTGCCGGCTTTTGTGCAAAAGCTATGGACGCAAAAGTTGCAAGAAATAATAATATGGATACGGTTCTAATCATTACATTTACCAGTCAAACAAATATACGAATTAATAATATTTAAAAGTGAAACTTATTATGGAAACGGCTAAAATCATTTATGAATCGGATTTAAGAACAGAAGCTACTCACATTTTAAGTGGTACAAAAATTAAGACCGATGCCCCTTTGGATAATAATGGAAAAGGAAGTGCTTTTTCGCCAACCGATTTATTAAGCACCTCTTTGGCTACTTGTATGATTACTTTAGCAGGAATAAAAGCTCAAAAAAATGGGTTTGAGCTGGGTAAGGTGCAAGCGAATGTTTTTAAAACTATGGGCATTGAACCGAGAAGAGTGGTAAAAATTAAAGTTGAATTATTTTTTGACAGAGACTATAAAGAGTCTGAAAAAGAAATTATTGAAGAGGCAATTTACAACTGTCCAGTTGCTAAAAGTTTACATCCTGCAATTATTCAGGAAATTGAATTTCATTATAATTACACGAAATAAAAGCGGTTAAAGCGCCCTTAAAAATGCAATCTAAAAAAATTAACGCTTAATAGATTGATAAGCCGGGCAACGGTCTTTACCTCCTTTAAACAACTTACAAGACCCTATTGAAGCTCCTACAACAAGAACTACTAATGTATAAACAATTGCTTTTTTCATGAAATTTGATTTACTTTTTGGTGTTTTTATCAAAAACAAAGCCACAAGTTAGGCAAAGTTTTTAATTTGCAAAAAAAAATAGACGAAAATCTGATAACTTCTCCAAAAAGACATGGAATCACCTATAATATTAGCTCAAAAGTTACAAATTGAACCAGAATGGACCCATGAACTTAGAGGCGAGTTCCAAAAAGATTATTTTAAAAAACTAATTCAATTTTTAGTTGATGAGGAGAAAAAACAAACCATTTATCCGACAAATGAGAAGGTGTTTGCGGCTTTCAATCACACTCCATTTTCGAAGGTAAAAGTGGTGATTATCGGACAAGACCCTTACCATGGGGCCAATCAAGCAAATGGGCTTTCTTTTTCTGTTTCAAAAGGAGTACGAAATCCACCTTCATTGAAAAATATTTTTAAAGAATTAAAATCGGATTTAGCCATAGAAATACCCACGCATGGTGATTTAACCAAATGGGCCGATCAAGGAGTTTTACTATTGAACGCTACTTTAACGGTTAGAGCAGAGCAAGCAGGCTCTCATCAATATAAAGGCTGGGAAACCTTTACAGATTCCGTTATTAAAATTCTATCTGAAAAAAGAGAAGGAATAATTTTTCTTCTCTGGGGAAAATTTGCGCAAGGAAAAGAAATTCTAATCAATGCCCAAAAGCATTCTATTTTAAAAGCAGCACATCCTTCACCTTTAGCAAGACGAGCATTTTTTGGATGTAAACATTTTTCAAAAACAAATGATTTTTTAATAAAATCGGGTAAATCACCAATAAATTGGAATATTGAATAAGAAAAGCAAAATATTTTCGTTTAGTTCCATCATGCGTTGGATCGTTTGCTATTTATTCATTTTATCTTTTCAATCTGTTCATGGTCAAAAATTGAACTTAGTCATTGCTTCAGAAAATTCAACCCTTGAATTAAAATACAAAAAAGAAGTTTCCAATGTAAAAGAATCCGAAAAAGAATTGCAAAGAGTTTTTTTACAGCTATTTGATAAAGGCTATTTATCGGCCTATGTGAAAAGTAAAAATGTGAGTACAGAAAATATTCAAATTACCTTGGAAATTGGAAAGGAATTTGCATTTGGAGAAATCAGGAAAGGAAATACAGAAGAACAAGTACTAAGTAAAATTGGCTATCGCGAAAAAATATATCAGGGTAGAATTTTGTCTGAAAAAGCTATCGGTGATTTGGCTCAAAAAATAATGTCATATTATGAAGAAAATGGTTTTCCTTTTGTTTCCTTCACCTTAGATAGCGCAGAATTCATTACAAATAAATTTTCTGCATCCTTAAAAATTGAAAAAAATCACCTTTACAAAGTGGATAGTTTAATCATTAAAGGAAATGCCAAAATCAAAGAAAACTATATTGAAAATTACATTTCTATCCAAGAAGGTGATTTATATAATGAGAAATTAATAACCTCTATTGATCAGCGATTAAAAGAGCTTCCATTTGTGCAATGGGTAAAACCGACAGAAGTAGTTTTTACCAAAACACAGTGTTTGGTTTATATTTATATCAATGAAAAAAAAGCAAGTCAATTTAACGGAATATTGGGAATATTACCCGACAATAATACGGGCAAAATTACCATCACTGGAGATGCGAGAATCAGGCTAAAAAACTCTTTGCGTTCTGGCGAATTATTTGATTTGAATTGGAGAAAATTAAATACTGATGTTCAAGATTTAAAAATTAATTTAAATTATCCATTTTTATTTAAATCCTCATTTGGTTTTGATGGAGTATTTAAATTATTTAAAAAAGACACTACCTTTTTAGAATTAAATCAAAATGTGGGCTTGCTCTATCTTCTCAAGAGCGGTAATTTTTTAAAGCTAACTTTCAATTATCAATCTTCGTTTTTATTAACTCCATCTATGTTTCAATTTGCTCAATCATTGCCCGAATTTGCCGATGTCAATTCAACGATGTATGGGATAGGAACAAAAATAGAAAAATTAGATTATAGATTAAATCCCACCAAAGGATTTATGGTAGATGCAGATGTAAGAGTGGGAAAAAAAACCATAAAAAAAAATACTGCGTTGAATGAAAATTTATATGAAGATATTGCTTTAAAAACCGTTAAATACTTTGTTACATTTCAAGGAGATGTTTATTTCTCATTGGTAAAACGAACAGCCATTAAGTTAGGTTCACAATTGGGATGGCTAGAAAATGAAAATTTATTTGTGAATGAATTGTTTCGATTAGGAGGCATAAGAACGCTTAGAGGCTTTAACGAAGAATCGCTTGTTGCTTCGTTTTATTCGGTTGGAACTATAGAGTTTAGATATCTATTGGAACAAAATTCAAATATATACGTATTTTTCGATCAAGCTTATTATGAACGAAAAATGAGAGATAACTATTTTCATGATTCCCCTTATAGTTTTGGTGCAGGGATTAGTTTTCAAACGAAAGCTGGAATATTCTCTATGAATTATGCATTAGGCTCGGAACAAGATAACCCGATTCAATTCAGGGGAGCAAAAATACATTTTGGTTTTGTCAATTATTTTTAATCATGAATTACTTCCTTTTCATATTCAGTTTTGCGTTTTTTGGAATTTTTCTTCCTGATCCCGGGCCTGAAATAATTATTGAAAAAAGACTAGCCGAATTAGTACAAGAATTTGTTTCCATCAAATATTCTAAATTTAAAATGAAGGAATATATTTATGTGGGAGTAAAAAGGCAAAGACTCTATTTAATTTCGGATACAACGGTTGTGCTTTCATTTCCCATTTCAACATCAAAATATGGCATTGGATCGGAAAATTTAAGTGAGAAAACACCACTCGGTCTTCATAAAATTGAATCTATGATTGGAGAAAATACTCCACTTAATGGGATTATTTTAGGCACAAAATATACTGGTAAAACCGCAACTATTATTTCTGAAGCTAAGACGGGAGGGACCGATGATGTAACTACCAGGGCAATGCGATTAAAGGGATTGGAGAATAAAATCAATCAAGGAGGAAATAATGATTCGTATTCTAGAGCTATTTTCATCCATG
>JBIPLT010000274.1:0-4017 GCA_044368255.1 Flavobacteriales bacterium | reverse complement strand
CCTAATTTATCACCATGACTACCACGCCCACCAGTAAAACCATACTTCTTAACGACCCCCTGAAACCCTCTTCCTGTTGTGGTACCAGTCACAGAAATTGTTTTACCTACTACTAAAAAATCATCTGCCTTAAATACGGATCCAATTTCAAAAAAATCCTCTGCCAAGCATTCAATTTCTTTAATAAATAAAAAATATCTATTCTTATTCTTCAACCATTCAAGGAGAAATGGAGTTTTTACATATTTATTACGCAAGCAACCAATTTGAATTGCTTCATATCCATCATGCTTTGTTGTTTTTCTTTGCAAAATATAATATTTGCCTAAATCAACAACTGTCACTGGAATTATTTTATTTTGATCATCGGTTGAAAAAAATTGAGTCATCCCAATTTTTTTCCCCCAAAGCTTTTCTATCATAATATTACCTTGTTTTATTTATATATATTATTTTACTATAAAAATAATATTTTAGCTATTTTATTTTATTTCTACATCAACTACTGAGGATATATGCAACTTCATCAACGCTTCCATTGTTTTTTCTACTACTTCAGTTGACTGCTTCAACATCTCTATATCTAACAATCTTTTATGAGTAATAATTTCAAATTGCTCTCTTGATTTTTTATCATTATTTGGAGATCGCAACACCGTAAAATATTTAATTTTATTTGGCAATGGAGCGGGGCCACATACTCGTGATCCCGCTTTTTTAGCAACTCTTACAATTTCTTTTACTGCTTTTTCAAGCTGTTGATAATCATTTGATCGCAAAATAATTCTTATTTTTTGTTTTTTCATATTTTTAATTAAACCTAAAAAAATTATTTTATTCTATAATTTGAGTAACTACGCCTGAACCGACAGTTTTACCACCCTCACGAATAGCAAATCTACCATCTTTTTCCATTGCTATTGAAGTAATTAAATCAACTTCTAATTCAACGTTGTCTCCTGGCATAACCATTTCTCTTTTTTCTGGCAAAGTAACAATTCCAGTAACATCAGTAGTTCTAAAATAAAATTGAGGCCTATATCCATTAAAAAAAGGAGAATGCCTTCCGCCTTCATCTTTACTCAAAATATACACTTGACATTTAAATTTTTTATGAGGCTTAACAGAACCCGGCTTAGAAAGAACCATACCCCTTTCTATTTCAGTCTTTGCAATACCACGAAGCAATATACCAACATTATCTCCAGCCTCGCCACGCTCTAATTCTTTCTTGAACATTTCAACGCCAGTAACAACTGCTTTTTTATTAATACCCAATCCAAGAATATCAACCTCTTCGCCTACTTTAATAACCCCTCTTTCAATACGCCCGGTCGAAACCGTTCCTCTACCAGAAATAGAAAAAACCCCTTCAATCGCCATTAGAAATGGCTTGTCAACCTCACGAGTAGGAGCAGGTATAAAATTATCTAATGCATCCATTAATCTTTCTATAGAATCCTCGCCTAATGGAGATGTATCGCCATTAAGAGCTTTTAACGCAGAACCGCGAATAAAAGGGATTTTATCTCCAGGAAAATCGTACTTAGTTAATAATTCGCGAATTTCTTCCTCTACCATATCAATTAATTCGTTATCTTCAACCATATCGCATTTATTTAAATAAACAATAATATGAGGAACACCTACATTTCTTGCTAATAAAATATGCTCTCTAGTTTGAGGCATAGCACCGTCTGCCGCCGAAACTACTAAAATTGCACCATCCATTTGAGCAGCACCGGTAATCATATTTTTAATATAATCAGCATGCCCAGGACAATCAACATGCGCATAATGACGATTTTTTGTTTCATACTCAACATGCGCAATAGCAATTGTTATACCACGAGCTTTTTCTTCTGGCGCTTTATCAATTTGATCATACGCTAATTTTGCCGCCTGGCCTCTTTTTGCTAAAACGTTAGTAATAGCAGCAGTTAATGTTGTTTTTCCATGGTCAACATGCCCAATGGTTCCCACATTTAAATGTGGCTTATTACGATTATAAATAGCTTTTGCCATAATATCTTACTTCCTTAATTAATAAAAATTTACTTCAATACTTTATTTTTTTGACGCAACTATACTATCCTGAATAACCTTAGGAACTTCACGATATGCACAAAATTCCATTGAATAAGTCGCGCGTCCTTTCGTCATAGAACGCAACTCGGTAGAATATCCAAACATATGCCCTAATGGAACTTCTGATATAATGCTCTGTGCCTCCCCCTGCGTCTCCATTCCGGTAATCTTTCCACGCCTTGAATTTAAATCACCCATAACATCACCAAAATAATCAGCCGGAGTTTCAACCTCAACCCTCATAATTGGCTCAAGCAAACATGCATTAGCTTTTTGCATAGCATCTTTTAAGCACAAAGAAGCCGCCACCTTAAAAGCTAATTCTGAAGAGTCAACATCATGGTAAGATCCATCGTATAAAACAGCTTTAAAATCAACTATTTGATACCCCGCCAACACTCCAATTTCTTTTGCTTCCTCTAATCCCTTTTGAATGGCAGGTATATATTCTCTTGGTATAGATCCACCCACTATTGCATTTTCAAATTCAAAACCTTTTCCACGAACAAGAGGCTCAAACTTGATCTTCACATGACCGTAATTACCACGACCACCCGATTGCTTAATATATTTACCTTCCGCATCAACACTTTTTTGAATAGTTTCTTTATATGCAACTTGCAATTTACCTTGAGAAACTTCTACTTTATGCTCGCGCTTCAGCCTATCAACGACAATCTCAAGATGCAACTCACCCATTCCTTTAATGACAGTCTGTCCAATTTCTTTATCGAAGGTAAAATGCAAAGAAGGATCCTCCTGAATCATTTTACGCAAAGACAAAATCATTTTTTCATAGTCAGATTTATTAACAGGCTCTATTGAAGCAGAGATAACTGGAGCAGGAACATCTATCTTCTCTAATAAAAGAGGCCTCGACTCATCACATATAGTATCCCCAGTTGAAGGCTCTTTCAAACCAACTATAGCGCCTATATCTCCAGCAGATAAACTATCAACTTCCTCTTTTTTATTAGCTCTTAATCTCACCAACCTGCTAACCCTATCTCTTGTCCCTTTATTTACATTAAGCACATAAGATCCCGATCTTAACACCCCAGAATAAATCCTAATAAAAGACAATATACCAAATTGATCAGTAATAATCTTAAACACTAATCCCGCTAATGGCTCTGAATTCTTAGGAAAACAATCAATTTCTTGATCATTAGAAACCAAAATACCCTTAGTAGAAAAAATATCACTTGGAGAAGGCAAATATTCAACCACTGCATCAAGCAATAATTGAATACCTTTATTCTTAAAAGCAGTTCCACAAAAAGCTGGAGTAATAACTCTATCTATAACACCTTTTCTTAATGCAACTTTCAACTCATGATCAGAAATTTCCACACCCTCTAAAAACCGTTCACTTAAAGATTCATCAAGCTCACAAATACGCTCTACCATCAATGAACGCAATTCAACAGCACGCTGCAACAAATTATCTGGTATATCTTTAATTATAAGACTACTGCCCTTATCTTTATCATCAAATATATACATCTTCATAGAAAATAAATCTATAATTCCAGAAAAATCCTCTGATTCACCGACCGGCAACTGCATAGCAATAACATTTCCCTGCAATTTAAAATTTACCTGATCTATAACCTTAAAATAATCTGCTCCAATACGATCCATCTTATTAACAAAAATAATTCTTGGAACTCTATACCTATTAGTTTGACGCCACACCGTTTCAGATTGAGGCTGAACTCCCCCAACACCACAAAAAACAGCAATAACTCCATCAAGAACTCGCAATGACCTTCCTACCTCAATAGTGAAATCAACGTGGCCAGGAGTATCAATAATATTAATTTGATAATCTTTCCACTCACAGGTTATAGCAGCGGACTGAATAGTAATTCCACGCTCTTGCTCTTGAGGCATAAAATCAGTAGTCGCCGCCCCTTCATGAACCTC
>JBIPLT010000153.1:0-7417 GCA_044368255.1 Flavobacteriales bacterium | reverse complement strand
CTGTTCTATAAATTTTATCTGGCCCGCAATATTGTTCTAATTTTTTCCAATCCACATCACCATTACCAATGAACTCCTGTAAATCTTTATTTTCCTTGAGGTATTTAATATGACGATGCACTTCCCTATATTGCAATCCAAATGGAAAAGCACCTGTCGCCATAGCGCAATCACGAAGAATTTTCATGTTATCATCATCTTCACCTGTAATATTTATTTTTCCGTTGTTAGCATAACCACCACAAAATGAAAAATGTCCTACATCCCGAAAGGAAGCCATTTTATAACTCGATGCTTTATCGCCATTTCCTCTAAAACGAACATTATAGGGAACGCCAATGAGATTACTTAGCGTAACAAACACATCCAAGTCTTTTCGAATATAATCTCGCCCTGCTTCTCCTGGCGTAAAAGAAGAAATAGTTCTATTGGCAATAGTATCAATAAAAGAAGAATTGAAAATAGATTTAACTGATTTCATTTTTTCTAAATCAGCATTCTCTAACATTAATTGCATCATGTTTTTGGAAGCGAGATTTACCCATGAATCAAAAAACGGATTTTTAGTTCCACCATCAGAAGGTAATTTTAGAATCGCATCGAATTTTTTTTGAAGCGCAATCGCTGTAATTATTGAAGTCATTCCTCCCGCAGAAGCGCCACCAATCACATCGATTTGAATTTGGTGAGTAGGAATACTTTCATCCATGCCTTTTGCTTTTTCCCATTTATCAATGGCTTCAATTAAGCAATCCATCACTCCAGCCGTATAAGCGCCTGCCGAAACCGCTCCAGCCATACAAAGTCCTAGATGATATTTATTGTCTTGACTCATTGGTTTTTAATTTCCCTAATTTAAAAACATTTTCATTCCACTCAACTTCTATTGATGAAAATGATATTTTTTTTAGAATTCGCTATACTTTTTTGCCACCTTTTACGTGATATTGTGTCATATTTGTATTTCAAAAAACAGTACATGCGTTTCATCACGGTTATTTTTATCTTCATTTCTTTTTCCATTTCTGTTACCGCTCAGAAAAAAGTCACCATTAGTGGCTACCTAAAAGATGTTTCTAGTGGTGAAGATTTAATTGGAGCAAGTATTTTTATTAAAGAAACGATGAAAGGTACCACTGCAAATACGTATGGTTTCTTTTCATTTAGTTTGAATCCTGGTGAATATACATTGGTAGCTTCTTATGTGGGTTTTGATACCTACGAGCAAAAAATAAATCTAACAGAAGATATTCGTATCAATATCAATTTAAATCCCACTGCCATTCAAATGACAGATGTGATTGTAACAGGCGAAAAAAGCACGAATACTGAAAGCACAGAAATGGGACGTGCAACGATTGATATGGATAAAGTAAAATCACTTCCTGCATTTATGGGAGAAGCTGATCCTATGAAAACGATTCAACTTTTACCAGGTGTTTTAGCAGCTGGTGAAGGCAATTCTGGTTTTTATGTGCGTGGTGGTGGCCCTGATCAAAATTTAATTTTATTGGATGAAGCAGTTGTTTACAATGCATCACATCTATTCGGTTTCTTTTCGGTTTTTAATGCGGATGCTGTAAAAAATATCGAATTGTATAAGGGAACGATGCCTTCTAATTTTGGAGGAAGATTAGCTTCGGTGGTAGATGTGACGATGAAAGATGGAAACAACCAAAAATTTGAAGTAGATGGTGGAGTTGGATTGATTGCCTCTCGATTAACGGTGCAAGGTCCGATTAAAAAAAACAAAGCCTCTTTTTTAGTTTCTGGCAGGAGAACTTATATTGATGTAGTAGCACGTCCATTCATAAAAGAAAGTTCTCCGTTTAAAGGCACAGGATATTATTTTTATGATTTGAATGCGAAACTGAATTATAAATTTTCGGATAAGGATCGTGTTTATCTATCGGGATATTTAGGAAAAGATAAATTTTATTTCAAAGATTCGGATGCCGGTTTTGAAGCAGAAATTCCTTGGGGAAATGCAACGGCCACTGCTCGATGGAATCATTTATACAGTGATAAATTATTTAGTAATCTATCATTGATATATAGTAAATATGATTTTTCATTCGGAGCGATTCAAGATCAATTTGAATTTAAATTATTTTCTGGGATTCAAGATTACAATGCCAAGTTAGATTATCATTGGTTTCCCGCCAATCGTCATAAAGTGAAATTTGGTGCGAATTATGTGTACCATACTTTTATTCCGAGTAACGCAACAGCAAGATCGGGTGAGGTTACTTTTAATACAGGTGATATTGTAAAATTATTTGGTCACGAAGGAGCGGTTTATTTTTCGGATGATTTTGATGTAACCGAAAAATTTCGTTTGAATGTAGGAGCACGTTATTCTGGATTCGCACACGTTGGACCTTTTACTAGATATTTAAAAGATCCAACTACGGGACAAAATAGTGATACCATTGTTTACAACAGAGGTGATGTAGTAAAATTTTATCATGGAATTGAACCACGAATGAGTATGCGATATGCTATCAATAAAACCTCTTCGGTAAAAGCAGCCTACACGCATAATTTGCAATACATTCATTTAGCTTCACTCTCTACGGTTTCATTGCCCACGGATGTTTGGGTTCCGGTTACCGATAGAACGAAACCGCAAATCGGTGATCAATATTCAGTAGGATATTTTAAAAATTTGAAACAAGATATGTATGAAGCTTCGGTAGAAGTGTATTATAAAACTATGAAAAATCAAGTGGAATATCGCGAAGGAGCGCAACCCGATGATGATGTATTAGATAATATTGATAATAATTTTGTATTTGGAAAAGGTTGGAGTTATGGAGCAGAATTCTTTTTGAAAAAACGTTATGGTGATTTTAATGGTTGGATTGGCTATACACTTGCCTGGACCAAAAGACAATTTGATGATATCAATTTAGGAGAAGTTTTTTACGCCAAATTTGATAGAAGAAACGATGTTTCGGTAGCATTAACTTACAATTATAAAAAATGGACCTTCGGATTAGTTTTTATTTATGCCACTGGAAATGCCATTACCCTTCCGAATAGTTGGTACATCATTGATAATACCATCACCTATGAATATGCGGCTAGAAATTCCATTCGTATGATTCCGTATCATCGATTAGATTTATCGGCCACTTATCATTTTAAGAAAAGAGAAAAATTTAGTAGTGAATTAAATATTTCGGTTTATAATGTTTATTCGCGATTGAATCCTTATTTCCTTTATATAAATACCGAAGGAGATCCGTATAATGGTTCATTGACGATAAAAGCGAAACAGGTGTCGTTGTTTCCGATATTGCCGAGTGTGACTTATAATTTTAAATTCTAAAACAGACTTAAGATGTTAGACATAAGACATAAGATTAGAAACATCCTTCGATACGGAATTCGAAGACTCATTCCTACTCAGGATGACCGCACAGTTGGAATGACAAGTGTTTTATTGTTATTCGTATTTCTTTTTGCTTCCTGCACAAAAGATGTTGAACTCGATATTCCGGGTGCTGAAGAAAAAATGGTGGTGCAGGGAACCATTGAACCAGGGCAACCGCCATTGGTGATTTTAACGCATACGAATCCGTATTTCGGGACGAATAATTTTACTTCGGTGGATGAAATATTCATTCACAATGCAACGATTACCGTTTCTAACGGTAGTTATACCGCTCAATTGAGTGAAATATGTACGAATGATATTCCGGATAGTTTATTGCCCCTTATTGCCGAATATGTGGGTTTGGATAGTTTAACCTTGAGTGGAGTGAATTTTTGTATCTATTCTACTTTTGATGCCAATATCTATGGACAAGTGGGCGGAACGTATACTTTGAATATTGATAATGGAGGAAAATTAGCATCAGCAGTAACCACCATTCCTCAACCGGTTGCATTAGATAGCATTTGGTTTAAATTAGAATATGATACCTATGGTTTTATTTGGGCCAATTTAAGCGAGCCATTAGGATTGGGCAATGCTTATCGTTGGTTTACGAAAAGATTGAATCAGGATGGATCTTTTTTGGCGCCTTGGGGTTCTGCCTTCGAAGATAAATTTATTGACGGAACCAGTTTTGAATTTGCTTATAACCGACCCGATACACAATTTGAAGAAACGAACCAACCAGAAGGCGAAAATTATTTTCAAATTGGAGATACCATTGTTGTGAAATTCTGTTCTATCGATTATCCGCATTATCAATTTTGGAGAAGCTACGAAACGCAAGCGGTGAACAATGGAAATCCATTTGCAGCTCCAACAACAATCAGAACAAATATCACTGGGGGATTAGGAATTTGGGGAGGGTATTCTCCGAGTTATGATACTTTGATAGTGCAATAGGAATTAAAAAGGCTTAATCCTATAAATGAAAAAAGTAAAATTCTTATTCCTAGGATTCAACCAAAAAACTAATTTATCTAAATAACCCGATTCGCAAACTTGCACTTGCTCCAATTCCTGATTCATTTCTTTTTCATAGCGTGAAATACGTTCTTCTAATTGTTTATCCTCAATGAAAATGATGTAATGCGGGAAATTTTTGTAGTCTCTGCCAAATACTTCATAAAGGCGATCATAATTATATCCCTTTGCCATCATTTCATAATACACCCATTTATTGAAATAAAATAAAGGAGGCAAAATGGTAAAATCATCATGCGTGCTTTCCATGATGAAAGTATTGGCATCTTCTTGTTGACTGAGATAATACATCGACTCTACTCTACTCTTTTTATTATAACTTGGAGTAAGCAAAATCAATCCTGCAATATTTATCACCCAGAAAAAAATCCAGACACCTTTTACTAGTTTTTTATTGGTAAACCACTTGTCGTATTGTTGTTCGATAGTATGCCAACCCATCATTCCGAGAATAATCAGATATGGAATAAATGGAAGAATGAAACGCTCTTGTTTATTGGGAAAATAAGAATGAATTAATAAAAAACAAAGAGAAGGTAAAAATATCGGCAACGTTTTTTTGATGTCTTTGAAATATCCCGCCCAGAAAAATAAACTCAATGGCGGAATAATAAATACACTTACCAATAAAAAATATTGATAAAAAGGATGATTGATAAATTCTTCGGCATTCTTGAAATTATAATCGATGTAATTTTGATTCAATACAAAAGCTTTTCCCCAAATGAAAAAATCGGGTAATTGCGTGATGAAATAAAATAAAGCAGTAAAAAACAAATAATAAATTCCATGAAGAATTCTCCAACGAAATAAAAAATACAAACCAACACCACCAAAGAAAAACAAAACCTGAAAACGAATGGCAAAGGCAATGGAAATCCAAATGGCAGAATATAAAAGGTATTTTACTTTTTTGTGATCATCATATAAAAGCAAATACCATGAAGAAGCTAATAAGGCAGGAATACAAACCACTTCCACGAAATTATGTACGCCTGCTACCGGTAAAAACCAAAATAAGGCGAGCAACCAACCTGTTTTTTTAGCAAGTGCTTGTCCTTTTAATTTTTGAACAATTAAATATCCATAATGGACGATGAGTAGAGAAAATAAAGCATGTAACAATCGAACGAAAAACATTTTTACTTGTGGATCATCCATTCCAACGAATGAAGCCGCTTTGAAAAAAACAAAAAGCGCTCCAGGATAAAGTAAACTATGTCCAGAAGGATTATCTAAAGTTTCGCTGGCTCGCTTTTGATCTAACCAATCGTTATAATCAAATTTACTATCCGCCCAAGACTGTGCAGGCTCAACGGTTAAGAAATGATCATCATGCATTCCGTAGCCCTTAGAAAAAATCACCGCTACCAAACGAATCAAAAAAGCTGCAGTAAGAATGGCTCTTAAAGGATGTTCTACATAAAATGATTTGATTCTTTCGATCATGGTTTGGCAAATTTAACTAAATTTGATTCTAACCACGCTTTTTTCCATGAAAACACTATTTCTTATCCGACACGCCAAATCTAGCTGGGCAGAGCCTGAAATGAAGGATTTTGACCGTCCGTTGAACGATAGAGGTAACGAGAATGCGCCTTTCATGGGGAAATTATTGAAGAAAGAAAAAATATTTCCCGATTTGATTATTTCGAGTCCTGCCAAAAGAGCCATCACCACAGCAAGAAAAATAGCTGATGAAATTGATTATCCAAAAAACAAAATAGTAGAAGAACCGAAAATTTATGAAGCGAATGTAAAAACGCTTTTACAAATAATTAATTCGCTTGCTGATGAGAATGAAACAGTATTTCTATTCGGACATAATCCAAGTTTTACCGAATTTTTAGGTTATTTGACAGAAGCCTATATTTCAAATATTCCTACCTGTGGAATTGCACAAATTGAATTTGAAAATGACACATGGAAAGAAGTTTCGAGGGAAACGGGAACGATGAAGAACTTTTTTTATCCGAAAATGTTTTAGAAAAGTTTGAAGAAATTGACATCAGACCTTCGATACAGTTTTAGAAGACTAAAACTTACTCAGGCTGACCATTTGCAAAATCAAATACAGTCATCCTGAGTAGCGAGGCACGAGCGTATCGAAGGAGAAGGGAACGATGAAGAACTTTTTTTATCCGAAGATGTTTGAATAATGTTAGAAAGTTCAAAGGTTTGAAAGTTCTAAAGTAAAAAATGCTACACTCGATTTAATTACTGTAAACTGCATACTGAGAACTGAAAACTATTCTAACTTCTCCCTATACAAATACTTATTCTGCAACGATTCAAACGGACGATAAATATAATACGCATAACCGTTTTTCACTTTTAGTTTTTCGGGATATTTATAATACAAAGGATGCACTTTTTCAATTTCTCCGGTTGTTGTATTCAATTCCTTCAAATAATATTTTCCGCCTCTAAGAAAGACAGAAAAAATTCGTTGCTTGTTTCGATCTTGCACCAATAATTCTTCCCACTCTTTTTTATCATTGGAGGTATGATAAGAAATTTCTAAAGAATCAATCACATGATTATTTCTATCGTAACGAAACATTTTATTTTTATAATGATCAAAAATTAAAATGGTATCATTTTTCACAAACATGGGAGCATATAATTGTTTATAGTAAAGTGAATGGGGAAATCCTGACCAAACAGCCGCCCAAATTTCTTTATCGATGCCCGTTGCCATTTCCATTCGCACTGATTCTAATTTATCTCTTCCGCTGAGATATTTATATTGCGCACGATACAATTCCATTAAGGGTTTATCTACCACTGTTGTTAATTTAGTTACACTACTATCAATCGTACTGTAGGCATAATAATCAAAAGCTGGATAAAACGAAACAAAATTGGAATAATAGGCTTTATAATTGGTGGTATCCACCCAAGGTTTGATTTGTTCTTCGAAAAATTTCTTTTCGGTTTTGGTTAAAGATAAAATGTCGTCTACCACTTTCATTTCGAAAACATCTTTTT
>JBIPLT010000152.1:0-7429 GCA_044368255.1 Flavobacteriales bacterium | reverse complement strand
CTTTATAAAATTAAGGCAGTTCAATTAATTAATAATATTGAAAAAGAAATTATCATCATCAATGATTATTCAACAGATCATACAGAAGAGTCCATTCAGAAATACATGAATGATAATCCAGAAATGAAAATTACGTATTTCAAACACGAAGTAAACAAAGGAAAAGGCGCAGCTCTTCATACAGGAATTCAAAAATCCACAGGAGAATATTTAATCATTCAAGATGCCGATTTGGAATATGATCCACGAGAATATAATTTATTATTACAACCCGTTGTAGAAGGATTTGCCGATGTGGTTTTTGGTTCTCGTTTTGCAGGAGGAAATCCTCATCGTATTTTATTTTTCTGGCATACCATTGGTAATAAATTTTTAACTCGCCTTTCCAATATGTTCACCAATTTGAATTTAACAGATATGGAAACCTGTTATAAATTATTCAATACAAAAATGATCCAAGGATTAAATCTATGCGAAAAAAGATTCGGATTTGAGCCAGAAGTGACAGCAAAAATTTCGCGTGTGCCGAAAGTGAGAATTTATGAAGTGGGTATTTCCTATTATGGAAGAACTTATGAAGAAGGGAAAAAAATTGGCTGGAAGGATGGATTCCGAGCTATTTGGTGTATTTTGAAGTATAATTTATTCAAGAAAAAATAATTCGCTTATCCGAAATGGAACAATCCATCAAACCGAAGTTTTATCAAAATCCGATTCTGATTTTTTTTGTGTCGTTTATCATCGTTTCCATTATTTATTATGATTCCGTATTAGATAAAGGTCCGTTGAGTACGCATATGTGGCGTCAAACCGATTGCCTGTCGATGACTCAAAATTATTATGAAGGAGCAAGTTTCTTCGAGCCCGAATTGCACATGCAAATGGGCGATGGAAATACTACTGGAAAAACGGCAGGTGAATTTCCTATACTCTATTATTCTGTTTCTTTAATATGGAAGGTAACAGGGATGTCTTATATGTCCTATCGCATTTTTTATTTATGCATTTTGATGGCGGGATTATTCTGTTTTTATCAAACACTTCGAATGATTTTTAAGAATGATTTTTGGTCTATTTTTCTTACTTTTTTATTGTTTACTTCTCCTGTTTTTGTGGTTTATGGAGTTAGTTTTTTGACAGACGCACCCGCCTTTAGTTTTATTTTAATAGCAGGTTATTTTTTAACGAAGTATGCAGTTGCTCGAAGAAGTAGTAATTTTTATTTATCCATGTTTTTCATTGCACTAGCTGCTCTGGTAAAAGCTTCCAATCTTTTATTTTTCGTTTTTCTAATAGGAATTTTTATTTTAGAAAAACTGCCTATTAAAACTTTAGGCGAACGAAAATTATTTAAAAATAACTGGCAAGAATGGCTGGGTTTTCTTGGAGTAATTTTTGTGGTATATTCTTGGTATTCGTATGCAGCAAGTTTTAATGAACTGCACGGTTTCAAATATACTTTCAACGATATTTTTCCAATTTGGGAAATGGAGGAAGAAAAATATGAACCTTGGATAAAAGGGATGAAGGAAGTGACCACGCATTCTTTTTTCAGTCGCCCTATTTTATTTAGTTTTCTTTTCTTAGGAATTTTCAATTTCACATTATATAAAAAAATCCCACTCTTCGCTTATCTCGGAAATATTGCCATTATCATTGGAGCTGTGATTTATTTTTTACTCTGGGGCCCACTGTTTATTAATCACGATTATTATTACCTGGCTTTATTAATTCTTTTTCCCGCTATCATTCTACCTTTTGTTTATTTCGTTAAAACACATCATGCAAATATTTTTAATGGGATATACACTAAAATTTTTGCGGGAATATTTTTTGTCTTCAGTTTTATTTATTGCACACAGATGATTCAACTTAAAACAAGAGCTACAGAAGGACTTTTTGTATTTGTAGGCAACCAAAGATATGTAGAAGAAATGCGATGGATTAATTGGGATGCTGGTACAAATTGGTATCGTTTTGTTGAATGTAAACCTTATCTCGAAAAATTGGGTATTAGAAAAGAAGATAGAATTATTTCTCTTCCTGATTTTTCATTTAGCATTTCATTGTTTTTAATGGATCATAAGGGATGGTCAAATTATTTGAATTATAATCAGCCTGAGCAAATTCAAGAATTAGTAAATAAAGGAGCGAAGTATTTAATCATTTCTCAACCTGAAATAGAGAAGCAAGAATTTTTAAAAGATTTTACCACTCAACAAATAGGTGAATTTAAAGGGTTAAAGATTTATAGGTTGTAAATATTAAGGTCGAGAGATCACTTTATATAACCCAAAAGAAACATGACCTATTTCTCTTTCTTTTTCCTCTCTTTTTACTAATGTGAAACCGTATTGAACTAAAGTATCGGGCATTTCATTTTCCATACCCGTAAAATCAGTTTTGATGATATAAATGAGTTTTTCATTCATCACCTCTTCCAACATATGTTCGTTTCGCAATGGATCACCTTGCATGGGAATTCCTTTTAAATGAAAAGGTGAAATAGCACAGGCTCTATAGACTTGCCAATAGTTTCCAATCACTCCGCCTGGTTCTAGTTCAGAAAATTCCGAAAACCTTTCTATTACTCCGGGTTTTCGTTCGGTGATAAAATGGGAATTATTTACCAACACTAAAGTCACTAAAACCCCAGCAGGAATAAAACGCAGAAATGAATTTTTCAAATCAAGTTTTTCCAATTGAATGAAAATCCATAAAAGCAAAAAGGGATATAGTAACGTAAAATAACGAGGCTCAAATTCACTTCTAAAATTCCAAGTAGAAAAAAACAGAGCAACAAAACCAATTAAGAGGGTAAATAGTAAAGAAGTTGAAAGTTCATTTTTATTTTTTCTATTAAAAATAGTGAACGTAAGAATACAAATTATACATACCCAAGTAAACCAACTAGTAGAATTGTTGTCTCCTTGGAAAAATAATACATCCGTAAACTTTTCCCACATCCATTTTCCTTGTTGCGAAATTTCTTCTCCTTGTGTGATGAAAATTTGATCGTATAAATCATTCTCAGGATAATAATTTTTGAATTGTTGAATTTTTAATATCCAAAATATTCCAATGGCAAGGAATGAAACCAAAAAGGAGAGGGCGATAATTTTTTCTTTAATCAAAGCGTTGAAAAATAATTTTCTTTTTTCTTTTGCCAGCAGAAAGTAAAAAATTACGAATACAATAAACAAAAACGATGATTCAGAAATCCAAATAGAAATTCCAAATAAGAAGGCAGAAACCAAACCGTAAATCCAAATTGAAATCTTTTTAAACGATTGCTCATAAATGATTTTCTGGTAAGCTTTATCCAATAGAAATACAGCCAAAGTTCCTACAAATATTTGTGAGCAATAAGGATGTCCGATTAATAATAAAGCATTGAAGGTATAGAGTGGAAATAAAAGGAGAATGGCGAGAAAAATTTTAGGTATAGAATTTTTTAAAACGATTTGAAGCAGAAAGAATATGGTCAATAGGAATAAATGATTGACAATGGAAATAGCCGTGAGCGGATGAATTTTAAAAATAGAAACAAAATAGGAGGTAACTTCTGGTAAGAAACTTCCCAATCGGTTTTGTCCCCAATAATAAATTCCTTCTGGATAATCGTTTCGTGCAGACATCAAAACATGTATAGCCTGATCGGAATTAAATTCAGGATGATAAATCGGGGAGAATAAAAGGAATGAAATAAATGAAATGAGAAGAACACAGAAATAATTAATGACTTCTTTCAATGCATTTGAATTTATTCTAACCAAATTATTCAAAAGGAGAATGATTTTTCATGAATAGAAATATTAATCTACTCCGGTTGTATCTACATTCGTGATGTGCTCACTAGTGGTATGAATGTCTTTGTTTTCTTCTGTTGTTGTTTTAGAGCTAGTAATATCTCCAAAATAACTTTTCTGTTTTATCAATAGAATGAAAACACCAACACTGATGGCTGTATCGGCAATATTAAAAATAGGAGAGAAAAAGGTAAAAGGTCCTATCCAAGGTAAATCAGCAGTAAAGAGAGGAAAATAGAGCATATCTACCACATCTCCTTGCAAGAAACCTGCATATCCTCCACCGCTTGGCATAAATGCAGCAGGTGCAAAATAACTATCGCTAAAGATTAAACCATAAAATGCACTATCAATAATATTTCCTGCCGCACCAGCAAGAATGAGTGAAATGGCTACTATTAAACCTGTTTGAGCTTTTCGTTTTACTAATTTAATTAAATACCAAGTGATAAAGCAGATAGCCACCACTCTAAAAAGACTTAGAAATATTTTTCCCCAATGAGAACCTTCTCCACCAATTTCAATTCCAAAAGCCATACCGCGGTTTTCTGTAAAATGAAGGCGGAACCATTCTCCGAAAATATCAATTTCTTCGTCGAGGGTAAACGATGTTTTTACCCAAAGTTTGAGACCTTGATCAATTAGTAAAACTAAAAAAATGGTGAGTAACGCTTTTTTCATTTCTGCACAAAGATAAGATTGTATCGTTCTTTTTAAAATCTAAAACTGGTAATGTTAGTTTTAAATCGTTAATTATATTTAGTATTTTAGGATTTGATAGTATATAAAAATAAAAATCCCCTCGTTAAAGGGGATTATTTATTTTTATTTAGAGTGGTGTTTTAAATGCATCTGCAACTAAAACCTGCTCCCGATAGTTATCGGGATTCTTTTAATCCTGCATATTTTTAGCTTCAATACTTAAAGTAGTATGAGGAACTAATCTTAATCTATCCTTACTAATTAACTTTCCAGTTACACGGCAGACACCGTAAGTTTTATTATTGATACGTGTCAATGCATTTTCTAGAGCCATAATGAATTTTTCTTGGCGCCCTGCTAATTGAGCTGTTTCTTCTCTCGAAAGAGTTTCAGAACCATCTTCCATCATTTTAAAGCTTGGTGATGTATCATCCGTTCCGTGATCATCAGTATGAGAAAGTGATCCTTTTAACATTTCTAAATCTTTACGAGCTTCTCCTAATTTTCTCAAAATAATTTCTTTGAACTCTTGTAATTCAGTATCAGAATAACGACCTCTTGAATCAACAACTGCTTGGGTAGTTTGTTTAATTACATTTGGTTTTGCCACTGGAATTTTAAATGATTTGCTCATATTGGCAAATAATTTGATATCTACAGGAGCAGAAAAAGGTGTTTTCTTTCCTTGTTGAGTTGATTCTTTTTTAGCTGGCTTAGAAGTGGCCATTTTAAGTTCAGGTTTTTTAGGCTCAGGAGCTTTTGAAGTTTTTGCTTCAACTGGCTTTTCTTCTTTTTTGGTAGCCATTCTCATAGCTGGTTTAGCAGGTTCAACCACTTTAGCAACCGCTTTAGGCGCTACTTTTTTTACTTCTGCTTTAACAGGTTTAACAGCTGTTTTAACGGGAGCTTTTGCTACCACCTTTTTAACCGGAGCGGCTTTCTTAACAACTTTTTTAGCTACCGGCTTTTTCTTGGCAGGAGCTGCTTTCTTTACGGGTTTTTTCGCCACTACTTTTTTTATTGGTTTTTTTGCCACTACCTTTTTGGCAGGAGCTTTCTTGACCGCTTTTTTAGGAGCGACTTTCTTAACAGGTTTCTTCGCTACAGGCTTCTTTTTAGGAGCCACTTTTTTAGCCGGTTTTTTAGCTACCGGTTTTTTTGAGGCAGCTGTTTTCTTAGGAGCTGCTTTTTTTGTACTTTTTTTCGTTGCCATAGTCCAAACTTATATTTTGGTGATACTTATATACGTTTTTATTTCCTCATCTAGCTCTACCTCTGTTGCGCTATCTTTAATAGAATCAACTAATTCGATTGAAGTAGCTAAAGTTTCCGAGCAAATATATACTAAATTATTTTTGATTGCATCATTTATCCCCCCATGTTGTTTGATTTTTACATCAATTTTATCGGTAAGGTCGAGGCCAGAATCTTTTCTCAAGGTCTGAATTCGGCTCACCATTTCACGAGCAATTCCCTCTTCTATCAAGGCTTTATTCAAAGTGATATCTAAAGCAACGGTTAATCCGCCTTCATTGGCTACCAGCCACCCTGGAACATCTTGAGGTATGATTTCTACATCATTTAGTGTTAAAACCACAGGCTGACCTTCAACAATTAGCGCTAATTTATCGGTGTTTTCCAAAGTTCGAATCTGCTCTTTATTCAATTCTTTAATGATATTGGCCAATGGCTTCATCAATAGCTTGTACTTTTCTCCCAACGATTTAAAATTGGCCTTACATGTTTTCACTAAAATATCAGCATCTTCATTGAGGAATAAAATTTCTTTCACATTCACTTCTGATAATATCAATTCGGATACCGCCATCACTTGTTCTCTGAATTTTTCATTAAGAACGGGTAACATTATTTTTTGCAAAGGTTGTCTTACTTTCAAATTCTTATTTTTACGGATACTCAAAACCATCGAAGAAATTTTTTGAGCCAACATCATTTTTTCTTCTAGATAAGTATCAATAACTTTTTCATTTGCCACTGGAAAATCGGCTAGGTGAACAGAATTTACAGCATGCTTTTTACTCACCGTATTTAAATCACGAAAGAGTTTATCTGAAAAAAATGGCGCGATGGGTGCAGATAAAATACTGATAGCTTCTAAACAAGTGAAAAGGGTTTGGTAAGCTGCAATTTTATCTTCTGAATATTCACCTTTCCAGAATCTTCTTCTGCATAAACGAACATACCAATTGCTCAAATGATTCAATACAAATTCTTCGATTTCTCTTCCTGCTTTTGTGGGTTCATAATCGGCATAATTCGCATCTACCGATTTAATCAATGAATTCAATTTGGATAAAATCCAACGATCAATTTCTGGTCTATTCTCCAATGGAATTTCTTTTTCGGCATACTTAAAATTATCCAAATTCGCATACAAGGAAAAGAAAGCATAAGAATTATAAGTAGCGCGGAAAAACTTGCGTTGTGTTTCAGTAATTCCATCAAAATCGAATTTTAAATTATCCCAAGGAGATGCATTTGTAATCATATACCAACGCGTAGCATCTGCACCATATTTTTCTAGAGTAGAAAAGGGATCAACTGCATTTCCTTTACTCTTACTCATTTTCACTCCGTTCTTATCTAATACGAGTCCGTTGGAAACAACATTTTTATAGGCAATACTATCAAAACACATCGTTCCAATGGCATGTAAGGTATAAAACCAACCGCGAGTTTGATCTACTCCTTCTGCAATGAAATCTGCAGGGAAAGATTCGTTATTATCAATCAAATTTTTGTTTTCAAAAGGATAATGCCATTGAGCATAAGGCATCGAACCTGAATCAAACCAAACGTCAATTAAATCGAGTTCACGTTTCATCGGTTTTCCGCTTTCTGATACTAAAATTATATCATCAGCATAGGGACGATGCAAATCGAAACTATGATAATTC
>JBIPLT010000150.1:0-7476 GCA_044368255.1 Flavobacteriales bacterium | reverse complement strand
AAATCTACTCAGTGTGACCGAAACTTTAAACCTTAAACCTTAAACCTTAAACCTTAAACTTTAAACTTTAAACCTTGAACTTTGAACTTTAAACCTTGAACTTTAAACCTTAAACCTTAAACCTTAAACCTTAAACATTCTTCCATGTCTTATTCCCTCTACAAAACACACCTGCAAAAATTAGCCGATGTTTCTTATGCTTCTGCCGTTCTTCAATGGGATCAAGAAGTCTATATGCCGAATGCTGGTGCAGAAATTCGAGCACGACAATTAGCAACGCTTAGTGGAATTGCACATGAAATGAGCGTGGAAGAAAATTTTGGTAAGATTTTAGAGAAATTACAAAGTGATGATTCACTTTCTCTAAAGGAAAAAAGAAATGTTCAACAATCCTGGAAAGATTATTTAGATAGAAAAAAATACACTACCGCTTTCGTTGAAAAAATGAGTTATACTATTTCAGAAGCATTCAACGCATGGCAAGAGGCAAAAGAGAAAAATGATTTTAAAATTTACGCACCTAAACTCGAAAAAATCATTCAACTTAAGAAAGAAGAAGCCGAAATTTTAGGATACGAAAAACATCCCTATGATGCTTTGTTAAATCAATACGAACCCGGATTAACAACGGATGAAGTGACTGTTGTTTTTAATGAAGTAAAAGAAAAACTAACTCCATTTGTTCAGGAGATTTTCAAAAAACAAAAACCGACTGATCAATTTATGTTCGGAAATTTCGATGAGCAAAAACAATGGGATTTAGGAATAGAATTGCTGCAACAAATGGGATATGATTTTGAAGCGGGACGCCAAGATAAATCATCACATCCATTTTCAACCAGTTTTAATTCGAAGGATGTTCGAATTACTACCAGAGTTTCTAAAACGGATTTTTCAGAAATGATTTGGAGTACGATTCATGAGGGCGGACATGCTTTGTATGAACAGGGATTACCTTTGGAAGAATACGGTTTGCCATGCGGAGAAGCTATTTCATTGGGAATTCACGAATCACAATCACGTTTATGGGAAAATAATGTAGGAAGAAGTTTGGGATATTGGAAAGCGAATTGGAGCAAAGTGACTGCACGTTTTCCGAATGAAATGAAGAATGTTTCTCCTGAGGATTTTTACAAAGCGATGAATTTAGTTCAACCTTCTTTGATTCGAACCAATGCTGATGAATTGACTTATCATTTTCATGTGATGATTCGTTTTGAGATGGAAAAAGCAATGATGGAAGGAGATATCAATGTGAATGAATTGCCCGAAAAATGGAATAGTTTATACAAACAATTTTTACAGATTGATGTTCCATCCGATAAAGAAGGAATTTTACAAGATATTCATTGGAGTCATGGAAGTATTGGGTATTTTCCTACTTATTCATTGGGAAGTTTTTATGCCGCACAATTTTATGCGAAAGCAAATAAGGAGATTTCGGGATTAGATAATGAAATCGAAAAAGGAAATATGAAACCAATGTTGGATTGGTTGCGGACAAATATACATCAACATGGAAAAATGTATTCGGCACAAGAATTATGTGAACGGATCACTGGAGAAAAGCTGAATTTCAGTTATTTTATGGATTACGCCTCAAAAAAATACAAGGCTATTTATCATATTTAAATCGAATAGGAATAGTCATATAAACTTTCACTTTTTCACCATTCTTTTCACCAGGAATCCAATTCGGCATATGATGTAATACAGCTAATGCTGGTTGATTAAAGACTTTATCTGGAGTTTTTAATATTTTGAAATCACTTAGTGTACCATTTTCATGAACGATAAATTTAATATAAACGATTCCTTCCAAATTTCTTTGCAATGCTTCATTAGGGTATTGTAAATTGTTTTTAATATACTTCATCATTTCAGCTGTTCCTCCAGGAAATTCGGGCATCTTCTCTACAAAATCATAGACTTCAGTTTGTGCTGGTTGCTTTTCCTTTTCTGGCAGAGCCACGGGCATCTTTTCGTTAGTTGTGGGGTCAGAAGTTTCATCTAAATCTTCATGACCAATATATTCAGTTCCTCCCTTTACAAATTCGTCTTTCTTGGATTTTTTTAAACTATCCACCAATGTGTTTTTTTCTATTGTTGCATTGGTGTCTTCAGCTTCTGCTTTGTTTTTATTTTCAACTTTTGTTTTGTTGGATGGTGATGTTTGGCATGAACTGAGCACTGTATTTGCTACAATAATCATCATGAAATGGGTGAAAATATTTTTATAGATTTTTTTCAAAATTACGTGAGTAGTTAAATTCTAAAAGTTTTTAAATTTATTAAATTACATACAAGTATAACGGAATAGTGTTTAGGAAATTGCTAGTTTGTTTTTGAGTAAGCATAATAAATCACCTATTAGCATTGTAAATCAGTTGATCATCTAGTTTTCATAAAACTACAAAATTTAGTCAGACTGACTACATATTGTGGTTTACCTTTGGTGTGTTGAATAAAAACAACTACCATGAACCGTTCCATTATGCATATCGATCTTGATTCGTTTTTCGTTTCGGTAGAGCGTTTGGTTAATCCTGCACTCAAGGGAAAACCAGTTTTGGTAGGAGGTTCGGGTGATAGAGGAGTGGTAGCATCGTGTAGCTATGAAGCTCGTGAATTTGGAATTCATTCGGCTATGCCCATGCGAATGGCCAGACAACTTTGTCCGGAAGCAATCATTGTAAAAGGAGATACTTCCCAATACAGTAAATATTCAAATATCATCACAGAGATTATTGGAGGAAAAGTTCCGATTTATGAGAAGCCATCGATTGATGAGTTTTATATTGATCTCACCGGCATGGATAAGTTTTTTGGATGTTATAAAATGGCAGGTGAATTACGTCAAACGATTATAAAAGAAACGGGATTACCTATTTCATTCGCTTTGTCTACCAATAAAACGGTGGCCAAGGTGGGCACTGGCGAAGCCAAACCCAATGGGCAAAAGGAAATTCCTCTGGGAACAGAAAAGAATTTTCTTTCTCCTCTCTCGGTGAATAAAATCCCGATGGTAGGAGAGAAGACTTACCAGTTGCTGCGCGGAATGGGCGTACACTGGATAAGCACCATCCAACAAATGCCAGTAGAATTAATGCAGCAGGTGTTGGGTGAAAACGGATCCACTATTTGGAGAAAAGCCAATGGCGTTGATAATTCTCCAGTGGAACCGTATATGGAACGTAAATCGATTTCTTCGGAACAAACATTCGATAAGGATACGATTGATGTAGCAGGAATAAAAGCAACTCTTATCAGCATGACCGAAAAATTATGTTTTCAATTGCGCACAGAAGAAAAATTGACGGCCTGTATCACTGTAAAAATTCGTTATTCGGATTTCAATACGTACACGATGCAAATGCGAATTCCTTATACCTCACTCGATCATGTGTTGATGGAAAAAGCAAAGGAGTTGTTGGATAAATTGTATCAGAAAAGAATGTTGATACGCATGATTGGAGTAAAATTCAGTCATCTCATTCGAGGAAATTATCAATATGATTTGTTTCAAGATAGAGCAGAGCAATTGCAATTGTATCTAGCAATGGATAAAATGAGAAAAAGATTTGGAAAAGATTCGGTGCAGAGAGCGGTAGGACCCCTCCGCCCTGCGGACACCTCCCCCCTAAGATAAGGGGAGGAAAAGATAAGGAATGTTACAGATTAGAACGGAGAATTTTATTTTTTTAGCGGAATGATCATTCGAAGCCTATCCCCCTTTGGAGGGGGCAGGGGGAGGAAGGCGAAATTTAAATAAGGTTATAATGTATTCAAATCATAAATACAATAAAAGTCTAAAATCATTTGCAATTCAAAAGCGATATGAGATGACAAAAGCAGAAGCTTGTTTATGGAAGTATGCATTAAGTTCTAAAAAAATGTTAGGATATACTTTCAACAGACAACGGCCTGTTTTGCGATTCATCGCGGATTTTATGTGCAAAGAATTGAATTTAATCATTGAAGTAGATGGTTATTCTCATCACTTGGAAGAGATTTTTCAAAAGGATTTGGAACGACAAAACAAATTAGAGCAGGCAGGTTTTACTGTTTTAAGATTTAAGGATATAGATGTTTTGAAAAATATTAAACATGTAAGAACAGTAATTTCAAATAGAATGGAAGAGTTGGAAAAAGAGAAAAAGGTCGTCCTCCCCCTGCCCCCTCCAGAGGGGGATAGTGCATATCACGAACACCTGACTAAATTATAATATGTTTTCAAATTTAGAATGAAAACAAACAACAACAACAACAAACAAAATGAAATCTAACAACAATATAAACGTAAACACAACAACCAATGCTTCTCAATTGTCACACCCAGTACAGCATGCACTATGGATTATTTTCTGTAGAAGAGCTGCTCAATGAAGTACAACAAAAAGGATATTCTCGATTTGTACTCACCGATATCAATACCACTTCGGCTTGTCTTGAAACCGTAAGGCAATCGCAGGAAAATGGTTTGCATCCTATTCTCGGAATCGATTTCCGAAATGGAATTAAGCCTTGCTATATTGGTATCGCGCGCAATAACGAAGGCTTTACCGAGTTGAACGAACATCTCACCGTTCATCTTCATCAAGAACTACCTTTTGATGCCGAAGCGCCCGATTTTAATCATGCCTTTGTGATTTATCCCTTCGTAACTTATGGCGGACAAAAATTAAGTCATAATGAATTCATCGGAGTTTCTCCTCACGATTTATTGCGTTTACCTTTTTCAAAATACAAATCACTCACCAAAAAAATGGTGGTGATGCAGCCCGTAACTTTTGCAGATAAAACCCATTTCAATGCGCATCGTTTACTTCGTTCCATTGATAAAAATAGTATTTTAAGTAAACTCGATTTGAGTGAGCAAACTTCTCCGCAAGAAGTGATGCCTATGAAAAACGAATTGTACAATACATTTTCTCAATATCCCGAAATCATTGCCAATACCGAATTCATTCTAGATTGTTGCTCCATTCATTTCGATTACGGAAAAATGTCGAATAAAAATTTAGCTCATTTTACCGATAGTTTCTCCAATGATATTCAACTTTTGCGTAAAGAAAGTTATGATGGAATTTTTTATCGCTACGGAAATTCTCCGTCCGAAGAAGTCATCCATCGCATTGACAAAGAATTAGAAATCATTGAACAGATGGGATTCGCTTCTTATTTCTTGATCAATTGGGATATTGTAAAATATGCTCGCCATAAAAATTATTATTACGTTGGAAGAGGTAGTGGAGCCAATAGCTTGGTCGCCTATTTATTGCGAATTACCGATGTAGATCCGATTGATTTAGATTTGTATTTCGAACGATTCATCAATCCGTTTCGTACTTCTCCTCCCGATTTTGACATTGATTTTTCTTGGCTCGATCGTGATGACATCACTAAATATATTTTTGATCGCTTCGGAAAACAACGCACTGCTTTGCTCGGAGCTTATAACACTTTTCAGCACGATGCTGTGATTCGTGAATTAGGAAAAGTTTTTGGGCTTCCTGCCAATGAAATTGATAAACTGCAACGCACCAATTTTAGTGAAGCTGATAGCATGGGAAAACTGGTTTTGAAATACAGTAAACTCATCAAAGGATTACCCAATCATCTCAGCATTCACTCGAGCGGAATTCTGATTTCCGAAAAACCGATTACGCATTATTCAGCTACGTTCATGCCTCCCAAAGGATTTCCTACTACGCAATTCAGTATGCTCGAAGCCGAAGATATTGGTTTGTATAAATTTGATATTCTTAGTCAGCGGGGAATTGCCAAAATAAAAGATGCCGTAACTATCATCGAAAAAAACAAAGGAGTGGAAATCGATATTCACGACATTCCGAAATTCAAGAATGATTTGCGAGTGAAACATCTTCTATCGAAGGGACAAGCCATCGGTTGTTTTTATATCGAGTCGCCCGCCATGCGAATGTTACTCTCGAAATTACAGGCCGATGATTACAAGCGCTTGGTGGCGGCTAGTTCGATTATTCGTCCGGGTGTGGCTAAAAGCGGAATGATGCGCGAATATATTTTGCGTTATCGCGATGAAAAATTAAGAAGAAAAGCACAAGAGGAAATTCCTGAATTATATAAAATTCTAGAGGAAACGTATGGTGTGATGGTGTATCAAGAAGATGTAATCAAAGTGGCGCATTTTTTTGCTGGATTAACTTTAGCAGAAGCCGATTGCTTGCGTAGAGGAATGAGTTGGAAATTCAAACAACGAGATGAATTTAATACCGTAAAAGATAAATTTTTCTCTAACTGTAAAGAGAAAGGTTATGCCGAAAAAACGGTCAACGATATTTGGACGCAGATAGAAAGTTTTGCGAATTATGCTTTTTCCAAAGGCCATTCAGCCAGTTATGCCGTGGAAAGTTATCAGGCAATTTATCTCAAAGCCTATTTTCCATTGGAATATATGGTGGCCACATTGAACAATGGAGGTGGATTTTACAAAAAGGAATTGTATCTACACGAAGCAAGAATGCACGGGGCAAAAATAGAGCAGCCTTGCGTGAATAAAAGTTCCGCACTTTGTGAAATAGAGAACGATAAAATTTATTTAGGATTAGGACTAATCAATGAAATTGAAGCTTCGGGATTGAAGGATTTAGTAGAGGAGAGGGAAGTGAATGGAGAATTTAAAAGTCTCTCGGATTTTATTAATCGTGTTTCCATTTCCATTGAGCAATTGCGATTGTTGATTCGTGTGGGAGCTTTTCGGTTTACAGGAATGAACCGCAAGAAATTATTATGGGAGGCGCATGCTTTGATTAACCCAATGAAAAAAGTGAATCGAGGAAAAGAATTATTTGAGATAGAAACCAAATCATTTAAGTTGCCGAAATTAGAAGATTCGGGATTGGAAATTGCTTTTGATGAAATTCAATTATTGGGATTTCCGCTTTGTTCACCTTTTAAATTATTGCGCGAAAAAATTCCATCGATGCTGACGGCACGACAACTTCCAGGTTATATTGGCAAAACAGTCGATTTAACGGGATATCTCATTAGCACCAAACCAACAACCACATCGAAGGGGGAAAAGATGTATTTCGGAACTTTTATTGATTTGGAAGGAAATTGGATTGATACCGTTCATTTTCCTCCATCGGCAAAGCAATTTCCGTTTAATGGCCCTGGTTGTTATCGGTTGAGTGGAAAAGTTACCAATGAGTTTGATTTTATTACAGTAGAAGTAATCGCGATGAAACGATTGCCAATGATTGATATGGAAAAAATTCAAGTAACAGACGTGGTGCATCCTGGAGCTGCAGAAGGGCAATTGAGCATGTTTGAAGAGAAGTGGGCATCATAGAATGAAAGTAAGGTGAATGAATCGCTAATCGGACTTAGTTTAATTCTTGGATATAGAGTAATTACCTTCGTTACACCGAAGTTTTGACCCTGTCTGCCGAAAGGTAGGCTCCGAATTTTTCTCAACCGAAGGTAAAAAAT
>JBIPLT010000263.1:0-4257 GCA_044368255.1 Flavobacteriales bacterium | reverse complement strand
CTTTTTCAGGAACACTCAATCAACAAGACCGAAGTTTTACGCAGCCATTTAACCAATATGGAGTTAGTCCAAAATATAAATGGATAACCGCACATTTAGGTTATCGTTCATTGCGTTTTTCAGAGTATTCATTAAGTGGAAATCAATTTTTGGGAGTTGGATTAGAACTTGCTCCAGATAAATCATTTGTAAAGGGAAAATTAGTTTATGGCCGTTTTTCAAAAGCAGTAGATGGATACTATACCGATGGCCAAGTTACTGGTGTACCAAGTTTTGAAAGATGGGGTATGGGTTTTCAGGTGGAATTAGGAAAACCCAAACGACATGTAGGCGTTCATGCCTTCAAAGCTAAAGATGATAGAAATTCAATTACCTCTTTTGCGAATGATGTAACGATTAAACCAGCAGAAAATTTAATTTTTGGTTTATCAACAGCAATGGAAGTTTCTAAGAAATTAAGTTTTAATGGTGAGATAAATTTTAGTGCTTATACGCGAGATACTCGAGTGGATGAAACAGTTTTAGAAGGTTATACTTATATCAATAACTTAGGTTCACTTTTCTACGCTAATGCTACTTCCACTTTTAATAAAGCTTTAAAAGCAGACTTAAGTTATACCGAAAAAAAATATAAAGTAGGTTTAGCCTATCGTAGAGTAGATCCAGATTACTTAAGTATGGGTTCAGTTTACTTAAATAATGATTTCGAAGATATTCAAGCACAAACTTCATTTAAAGCGATTAAAAATAAAATGAGTGTTAGTTTATCGGGTGGTTTGCAACGAAACAATCTTAATAATGATAAATCAACAGAAATGTTGAGATTGATTTCTTCTATTTCCACCACCTATATTATCAATCAACATTGGACGGCAATGGTGAATTTCTCTAATTTCAATACCGAAAGTCAAATGCAAGTGGTAAATTCTTTAGATACGATGAGATTTGCTCAAGTTACCAAAAATGCTTCATCTCAAATAATGTATAATAAAGTTTTTACGAAAGTGAGAATAGCTTCTGGAATTTCGGGTAATTATCAAAATGCAAAAATTTTCCAAAATGATACATTGAATATTACTTCCAGTTCTAAATTGGTAAATGCTAATTATTCTTTTCAGTTAGGATTATTGAAATCAGGTATAAATATTACTGCAAATATTGGTGGAGCAATGAATGTTACTGCTGACAATGAAATTGCTACGTTAGGACCAACAATTGCCATCAATAAAAGATTTGTTCATGGAAAATTAAGTTCTTCCGTTGCGGCTTCTACATTAAAATCCTTTATAAATGGAGAGTCTTTGGGTTATATTTTAAATTTAAAATGCAATAATAATTTCAGAATAAATCGTCATCATGCATTGACGAATACTGTTTCTTATATTGAAAAAGCTTCTAATAACACATCAGCGAAACAATTTATCGCTACAATTGGATATAACTATGTTTTTTAAAAAAATGATACAATCTTTTCTAAGGAGCATTGCAATTCCAGCTATGGTGTTGATGCCATTAATTGGCCATTCTCAATTTCTGCCGGTTGGTGTAAATGTGATTATGAATCCTCCTAATTCACCATTTCTTTCTGATTATTATAGTCTTGAATCAAATGCGTTTCAATCTTTTATCACCTTAAATGACTTAAATGAACCAACTTGGGATGTTCGTTTAGTAGTTACTATAGAAGGACAAGGTTTGGTCATTGAAACCAAAAGATCATTTATACCATTGCAGCCTATTTCGTTAATTGCAGGAGTTCCTGTCATCATTCAAGGAGCAGATTTAACCGAATATTTAAATGTGAATAATGTCAATTTACAAGGAATATCCGCGGCCACTTTAAATCAAAACGGAAAGCTACCGGAAGGATTATATAATTTTTGCATTGAAGTTTTAGATTATAGAAGCGGTGTTCCTTTAAGTACAAAATCATGTGGAACTGCGTTTATTTTTTACGAAAATCCTCCTATACTCTTAGTGCCTGAAAGCGAAACTGCTTTGCAGCCTTCTGATCCGCAAAATATTTTCTTCCATTGGCAAATGGCTGGTGGAGCATCACCAACTATTGCTGCAACATCTCAGTACAAATTGTTCGTATATGAGTTGCAAGATGAAGATGAAAACCCATATTATGCTGTTCAAAATAGTAAAGCTTTATTAATTTACGAATCAGATTTTCAGCAAACCACCTCTCAAACAATTGATTTTGGTATGTCAAACTCGGCACCACTAACGCCTGGTAAAAGATATATTTATAGGGTAAGGGCGGTTGATGCAGATTTAAAAAATATCTATAAAAACGATGGCTATAGCGAGTATGGTTGGTTTTTCTACGGTTATCCATCAGATGGAGTTTTAAATATTAGCGCTCCTTTGGATAAACATATTTATACAAAAATAGAAAACAAGATTTTCAATTGGACAACCAGCAATAAAGGTATCCCTGGTCAGGAGTATGAGTATATGATTTTCTTTAAAGAGAAAAATATCGGTCAGACCAATGAGCAGGCAATGGAAAATAATCCAGAATGGTTATTAGTTAATCAACCTGCAACAACTTCAATGAACGGTGGTGATTTCTTATTAACACAAGAGCTAGATCCAGGTCAAAATTATGTATGGCAAGTAAAAGCCATGACCGGAATTCAACAAGTGGCAGAAAGTCCAATTTATGAATTCTTTGCGCCTTCGGTAATGGACCAGTTTATGGCGGGAAATTTCCCGGTGAAAATTGTTACGATGAATGATTTTACCAAAGTGGGAAATAATTACACGAATGTTTCAGGTAAAGGAAGAATTCAATTATCGGAAGATCCATCTGATGTAATAGACGCTGATTTTACGAATATTCGTATTGATGATTTAGCAGGGACAATGATCATGACCCAAGGTACTTTTAATTTTGATCTTTCATCTCGAGAGCCCAATGAACTTGAACCTTTAGTTGCAGAAAATGGTGCTGCGAAATTTTATTATGAAAATGGAGTGGTGAACAGTCAAGGCGTAAAAATTAATGGGCATATTGAATGGCCTTTTCCACACGCCACCACTTCAGGTGAATTAGAAAAATTAACCACTCAAGATGCATTATTTACATTGAATTCTTCATTTAAATTGAATGGAGCAGCAACTTTAGGAGAAGCAAAAGATTTTAATTTATTGGAGCCTCATGAAATGGTAATTAAGTTGGATGCAAATACTGAAATTAATGTTTCATCTGATAAGTATAACCTTAAAATGAATGGAAACATTTTGGTTAGTGATGAAGTTCTTACAAGTAGTGGAACACCTTATTCTATTAAAATAATGCAGCAACCACAATTGTATTATTTCAATGCAAATAATTTATTGGTTTATAGTTCTAATTTCTTGAAGCCTATTCAAAATATGAATATTGGCTTTATGCCCAAATCAGCTGTAATCGATTTAAGTGAATCTACTTCTCCAGGTAAAAAAGAAAATGAGCCATCTTGGAAAGGAATTTATTTCGAAGAATTCCAAGTGAGATTATTTCAATCAGAATTTGATGGAACTAATCAAGTTTTAATTCCGGGAAATATAGATTACCACGAAGATCAAACCATTCATGATTTCTGGATTGCTAATCAAGGTTTGCATCTAAAATATGATTTCACCACCACCGAAACGGATGTATTCTTTAATAGATTTAGAACTACGATAAACGGTAAAATTCGAATTGAAGACAATGAGGCCTCCAATTCATATTTCAGAGGAAATATTAAGATTCCTGTTATTAACGACCAAGACTTGTTCAGTTTTGAAATCCCAGTAAATACTCAAGGCTTACAAACTGGATATTTGAACGATGATCTTACACTTAGAGATATTGCATTCAATCCTTTCGGAGGAGAAAATAGAGTAGATGTAACAATCAATCGTGCTGTTTTTGCTGATAATGAAAGATTGGATTTAGAAATAAATGCAGAATTAGCAGCCTTTGGTTGTACAATTACAGGAATTAATGATTTTAGAATTTATGGGGATAATGTAATTGGTGTTGGAGGAAGAAACGGTTCTAAAAAATTAGATAATCGTGTTTCTGGTGAATACAATAATTACACTGCCTACATCACAGATGTTGGGGCATCTTTATTTAATGGAAATTTTATATTCTCCTATAAAGCCGAAATGGATATGGGTGAAGATGTGGTGGGTGCAGATGGACCACCAGTATTATCGGTATCTTCTATTTCACCAGCTGGCGATGATGTTGAATTACCTGTTTATTCCGTTTCA
>JBIPLT010000432.1:0-7510 GCA_044368255.1 Flavobacteriales bacterium | reverse complement strand
CAGTGCCACCTACTCCATCGCAAACAACATAAGTAAGTCCTTTGTTGAGGCCAAAATTATCTTCATTGTTGTTCCGCTTACCTAATTCAGAAATATATTCCTGACTTGAAATTTTTATCATAGCATTTGTTTTACATAAAATCAGCACTAATATCCAAATTATCTAAATCATTAGAATCAAAATCGTTATAGCTTTCAGGAGCTTCAAAACTATCAAAATCTGTTTGAGATAATGCTTCACCATAGGCTGAATTATCCCCATTGGCCGCATCATCACTAAAAGAAGCCCAATCCATATTTGCATAGTTGCCATCAGGAGTATCTCCAGCTATTGAATCACCCGTAACAGTCAAATCATTTGATGCCGTAAGATTATTCACGTGCCCCTCTAGTCCAACACCGCCTTCATATGGATTACTGATATTGTCATTGTTAGGTATTACTAGATTATGCGAAGCATAGATTAGATTCGGGTCAGTAATATCAGGGTTTAATTCCATTAAGTGTGCTACACTTGTGTGATTGGCATCAGCTATTTCACTAAGCGTATCGCCAGCTTGTATTTCATAAACATGGGTATCATTTTCTGGTAATGGATTATAAGTAGCAAATTCCGGATTTCCATGAAAGTCATTTACTGAAGCAATTTCTGCGTTATCACCAAATATTGGATTTAATTTATCTCCTGTTTGGGTAAAAGATACTGTTGAGCCATCGACCAATTGAATATGTCCAGATTGTGAATCTATATCCCCGTCTCCATCAATATCTACAATAGATACCGTATAAGTGTTACCAGCTGTATCTGTTGAAGAAATTTGGACAGATACAGAACTAACTTCTTGAGCTTCCGCTTCAGGAGAATCAGGTGCGTTAAAACTCTCTACATTAAAAACTTCCTTAATTTCTTCCGAAAAAGCAGTACCTAGAGCTGTTCCTCCAATGGCTGCGCCAGCTACCCCAGCTGCAAATAATCCTGGAGAAATTTTACCATCGGTTTTTTTGCTATTTAAATCGGCTAATTTATTAGGAACGGCTTCGTTGTTGGCTGGACTATTAGCAGAATTAGATTTTTGAGCTGGCGAATCTTGGATTTGGGTTTTTTCATTATCATCGCCCTTACTTATTTTTTCAGTTTCATCTTTTTTGGCAGCCGCGTTTTCGGTTGAGCTGAAGATAATTGTCTTATCATCATCTTGGTCATTATTTGACGGTATTGAATTGTTGTTTTGCATAATCTTTTTTTTAATTGATTTTCAATGTAAGTTTAGTTAAGCCTATTATGATATAATCATCAGGTAAGAAAGGGTATTTCAACCCAGTTTTAAGACGCACTTTATTTTTATTAAAGGTCCCATTTGAACTCCCTGAATCTTCTATACTTATAAAAATTTTATTATCCCGATTTTCTATATGCAATGCTGCATGTTTCCGACTAACAAATTCATCATCAATTAAAATATCTGCTACAGGGTTTTTAGTATTTCGACCAAGGGTGTTGACACCTTCCTTTAAAATGAATTGTTTAACTTTTTCTTTCGACTGTGCCACCAGTATTGGGCCAAATCTAATTATATTATTTGCGCTACAATTAGTACATGAAACTACTACTTGATTAGTAGTCACCTTGGATTCGTCAATTTTGTAAGGGGTCTGACATTTCCCACATTTGAAATACTTCATAAGATTACCTAAATTTAGATTTACATTTATAACACTCTCTAATAGTTATCCAAGGCTTTTTTTGAAAGGATTCCATGCATCTAGGGCAAGCATATGTTTGCAAAAAAGCATCTTCATATGTTAAATCATTTCTTATTTGACTTGATTTTTGCTGACCTAAATACCTCCCTAATATTCCTCCACCTGCAGCAGCTACTATACCTAATACTCCTCCAGTTAAAATAGATGCTGTTAGTCCTAAAACTGCACCACCAATTGCGTAACCCGAAGATACATTATTTCCTTGATTTTGGCGGTCAATGTACTCCTTCCATATTGCTTCTAATTCATTAAATGAATTAATCTCCTCTTTCGAAAGCTGTGTATTTGAATCCTTATTTGATAATGGTGATGCTTTTTTAGGGAAATCAAATTTCTGAATGATATGAATATTTGGAAAGACCTTTTTTAGGTCTAAATGAAAACTATTACCAAACCTTAGTTTAACTGAACTAGCAAATTGATATTTTTTATTGGGTATTAATTTTTCTTCGTCTGCAAAACTTCCATTGGTTGATCCTAAATCCTCAACTTCAATTATAACTGGTGTTATTAAACGTATCTTACATTGATATCTTGAAATATTGCTGTTATTAATTACTATTTTGTTATCTACATTTCTACCCACAGTTAAAAAGGGGGAGTTATCCATTTCAAGAATATCACCTATCTGAGTCTTGTCTCTGTCAAATTCAACAACTTTATTGCCATCTCTGAAAGTTGCCTTATTGTTTTCGAAAACCATCGTTGGTTTATTATTATTAGCTCCTGCTGATAAAATCTTAGTGGCATCTTCATCATTAAATAAAATCCTAATATTTAATGGGTAATCGTTAGACAATGTTACTTTATCTTTTCCTGTAATCTGTTTAAATACTCCTGGAACTATTTTTATACCATTAATGAAAGTACCGTTTAAACTATTCAAATCCTTTATATAGAAAACACCATCCAATTTTTGGGCTTCGGCATGTCTTCTCGAAACCCTATTTTGAGGGTCAAGAATAACAAAATCGCATGTAGAATTTCTTCCAATAATCTTATTCATATATAGATTTCCGTAGTTAAAACAATCTAGGCTTTTTGGGAAAGTAATCTAATTTAAATCATTCAATCTAAATTAAAAAAGTAATATATATTGACAATCTTATTTAGTAATTAAAACGATAGAAGATTGAAATAGATTTATATTTCTCCTCCATTCAACCCTATTTTCCCTTAAAAAACACAAAACCTGGCCCAAAAGAAAAAACCACCTCTGAAATAAATCATAAGTGGTTGATTTTCAAGTGGAGTTATTTTCAAATCAATAACACTAATATTCTTATTTTCATTGTTATTACATGAAAAAAATATTATTATTAGAAACATTAAAAAGACAGAGTATGTATATTTCATAAAATTTTAATTTTTTCGTAATTAAATATATGAATTATTTATAATAATACATCATTCACATCTGAATCAAACTCAAAGTTATCCAAGTAGTGAAGGGTAGTAGTACGAGGTGAAAATCCATGCAAATTGATCCCCTCTCTCCAGTGTACCATGACCTAGTATCGCCAAATTTCAATGACCCATCTTCGCCATGTCTAAATGATCCCTAAGAAGTATTCAAATTCAAATAGTTGCGCTAATCATATCAAGACAAAACTGTAATTTTTAAATTGGGGTCAAGCATAAATGGAATATGGGGCACTAAGACCGTGGATTTTCCTGTTTATTGCAAAAACATATTCTTCGTTATTTCCTGAAAACTCTTTATTCTCTGAATGTGAATAATAATATAGCTCTGTTTTCAGCAGAATTGTTTTCAGCTACAGGAACATATTCACCTCTTCCAGCTGCAGTCATGCGCTTTGGATCAATACCATATTTTTCTTCTAATAATCTAACTATGAAGTTGGGCTTAACTCCTTCCACCATCAATTCAATATTTGGCTGTCCTGACAATACTTTAGCAACCTTACCTAATACTACTGTTGCTTTGTCAGTTATTGAAAAGCTACCACTTTTAAATAATAATTTATCAGAGATGTCAACATATACCACTCCTTTTTCAACTTTGATATTAATATCTCCGTCACTCAAATCACCAATCGCACCTTTTAAGTTCATTACCAATGCCATATTCATTGAATCTTTACGTGCCATAGATCCTTGGGTATCCGTTTTGGGGATAGTTCCTGTTGTATCATCTGCTAATTCTTTGTCCCTATTATTTCTAACTACAAGTGATAATAATATTATTATTACAATTAATCCTAAACCTCGCCCAAACGCTACGGACAATTTCTTATTTTGTTTTGGTTTTAAGCTTGTTTGCGGTTCATGATTCATATTCTGATCCCTGTCTATATATTTTGTTCCTAAATCCTTTATTATTGTCTTCTCTTCTTTTGTATTGTATGCAATTTTTTCATCAATAATTGTTTTTTCATTTGATTCCAGAGGATTTATTGATGGCAAGTTGAGTGCCTGTAAATACTCTAAGCAAGTCTGAAATCTTTCCTCTCTGTTTTTTTGACATGCTTTTATAACAACATCTCTGAATTTACTTTGAATCGAAAATTTGGGCAGTACTTCGTAAACGATTTTTATAAATATGTCAAATTGAGAATCTGTTTCAGAATTGTATGGCGGTTTTCCGTTGATAGCATAAAACATTGTAACCCCTAAAGAATAAATATCACTGCGATGGTCTATGGATTTATCGGCCTTTACTTGTTCCGGACTCATGTAAATTGGAGTTCCCATTTGAGTTCCCGTTTGAGTCATTTCATTACCTTGTCCAAATAATTTTGCAATTCCGAAATCAAGAATTTTTACATGACCATTTGGTAGAATGAAAATATTGGAAGGCTTTATATCACGATGAACAATTCCTTTTTCATGAGCATATTGAAAAGCAGATAAAGTTTGAGAAAATATATCGGTTATTTCCTTTTCATTAAGCGCTCCGTTTCTTTTTATTTTTTGTTTCAAATCCTCTCCATTGAGAAATTCCATCAAAATTGATAATTGTTGTGGTTGCTCATCGAAGTCAATCACTTTAGTGATGTTAGGATGGTCTAAGGACGCCATTAGCTTGGCCTCATTTCTGAACCGTTCTTTTATTTGCGCATTAGCCGATAAAATCGGATTAAGCACTTTAATCGCCGCTTTGGTTCCGAGCATTTCATGTTCTGCTTCATAAACAGAGGCCATGCCTCCTTCACCAATCAGTCTGATAATTTTGTATTTATCTATCGTTGTATTTATCATGAATATTTCTTTAAATGTTTGCTAACTCATTTATACCAACCATAGAATGGCTCCAATTCACCCATATATTGGATGCTTGGTGCCACAAAGTGGCTGGATATTTATTAATGTCTCTTAAATTATTACAACTTAACCAATTTATTTTGTTTGATAGAGCTTAAAGTGATATTTTTTGGCTCATCCACCTTCGGGTTCTATTACAAGGGTTGTACTTATTCATTGAACTTACACCTATGTTAATTTGAAGCCAGGTTGAATTTTATCTACGACACCTTATTACGTCACTATTTTCATTTGTTTTCATTTAGTTCTTGCAAATTTTTTGCAAGAAAAAAGGGTTTAAGAAGTTTTATCTTCCTAAACCCTTAATTATCAGTGTGGGCCAACACAGACTTGAACTATGGACTCCCTGATTATGAGGGTTTCTGGTGGTATTCCATACCTTTTCTTTTATTGATAATCAATAGGATATAAGATTGAAATAGATTTATATTTCTCATATTTTACCTCTTTTAACCAGTCATTGATGAAAACCTGGCCGGGAACTTGGCCGAGTTTTCTTTCATGTATTTCAATTATATTACATTTAAATAACGAAACGCTCTAACAAACTTTCCAATTTTATTGGCAATTCACAATTTATTGTAATTTCATAGTGAATAAGATATGGCTTAAGCTAATGGAGTGATTCAATCATTAACAATTAAATATTAAATTTTATGAAGAAGACAACTCTTTTCCTAGTCCTGTTTATGTCTGCAGTAAGTGTGATTTATGCTACCCCTCTCAAGAAATCTGAGACAAGCAACAATGTCCCAAAACCAATTGCGGAACGCGTTAGTTTCAAGATTAAAGGAACTGGTTCAAAAAATATCATGGTCACTATAGGCATTGGTTCACAGCCAGGAAGTGGTGCTTGTTGCTCAGGCGTGAGTCCAAGTACAACAGCTAGTTTTACTGGCAATGTGGGCGAAGTTGTTTATGACGGTAAAACAAGAAGAGTAATAACCAAAATTTATAGTGGCTTAAATGGTACAACTATTGATTTAGCTCAGTATTATTAATCGAAAAAATTTTTGACTTTAACTTTAGCTCTTCCTATTGTGTTGTGTGAATACCCCTTTAAAGTATACAAAAAAGCCCTTAACTTTCAATGAGTTAGGCTTTTTTGTTTATATAAAGTCTAGAAAATACTGGAGAATTCTAAATAACACTAATATTCTTATTTTCATTGTTATTACATGAAAAAAATATTATTATTAGAAACATTAAAAAGACAGACTAGTAGATCAAACCTTACGCATAGAACTGAAGGGTGAATCATTACGAAAACTAAAAAAGGAAATTAACACTGAAGAAACAGAGAAAATTAATTAATCAAAATAGACAGAAAAATCCTATGTTTGAAAAGTAAAAACGATTAGTTCTTTACCATATTTTAGGCCATCAATTTACCCACGAATTAAAAGAATTTTTAGAGTTCACATTGTGCTGGCGGAAGGGGGGTCGGTTTTGCTGGTATTTACACTCAAATCTCCGACTATGTGCCTAAACGCAAACCGTTAGCTTTAATTTTATTATAACCCAAACAATTATATAAATGAGAAATAAAATCACTATTGTAATTATTAGTTTAATTACTTTGATATATTCAACATCTTGCGAGTACAAATCCAAAGAATTGAAGGTAAACGATTTTGATATAAATGAAATAGAAAAGGCGCAAAACTCAGGAGCAATCAAGGAGATAAAAATTCAAAATCAAATATGGACTAAAACAAATATTAATATTTCTAAATTATCAGACGGAAGACATATTCAATATTGTAGAACATGTGATGAACTTAAAGATGCATTTAAGAAAAATGTACCTGCATATTGTTACTTAAATTTCGATATTAAAAATGCTAGTTTGGGTAAATTATATAATTATTATGTAGTTTTTGACTCCATTGGTATAGCACCTAAAGAGTGGATGATACCAACAGTAAAGGAATTCCAAACTTTAGTAAAAGCCCATGGGGTAATAACCAAAAACGATATGGGTCAAATTAGTTATTTATTTAATAAATTTTCATTCAAATCGCCAACTTATAATACACGGAATAAAGTAAGTGTTGGATTTGATGCTTTCCTATTGGGTAATACAGATAGTGAATATGATTGCCAATTTGTAGAAGGGGTATCAGACTTTTGGACGAAGACTCAGGCCTCTTCAAATCCAGATGATTGGGGCATAAGAGAGGAGTTAAAAGGTTGGTTTTATGATGCTCGCAAAGCAATTATTACTGCAAGGTTCCAAGACCATACAGATGAAAACTTAAATTTTATATCAGAGTCTTTTGATTTATATCCTGGGGCAAATATTAAAACCCTAATGCCAATTAGACTTGTAAAGGTGAGTGATAAATAAAATATTCTTCCAACAGCGTATAAGCAATATAACCTTGCCCCCGCTCATATAGCAATAGACAGCGCTAAATCACCTAAAAGCATTTCATTAGCTAACATTACAATACAGAAT
>JBIPLT010000278.1:0-3924 GCA_044368255.1 Flavobacteriales bacterium | reverse complement strand
AAATTGAAATATCAATTTAAATTGGAAGGTTTTAATAGTGATTGGTTGCCTTTAACAAATGAATCTAATGTATCTTATACCAACCTTTCTCCAGGAGAATATACTTTCAAAGTTAAAGCCATTAATTCTGATGGTGTTTGGAGTGATGTTTACCAATATACATTTACGATTGATGTTCCCTTCTGGAAAAGCACTGTTTTTTATTTTATTTTATTTTCATCTATTCTATTGATAATATATTTATTTATTAATTTCCGAACACGCCAACTCAACCGAAGTAAAAGAAAATTGGAAGAAACTGTTCGTAAAAGAACACTGGAAATTAATAAACAAAAAAGTGAATTAGAGAAGTTGTCTATTGTTGCCGATAAAATGAATGATGGTGTAGTGATATGTCAACCAGATGGTAAAATTGATTGGATTAATGATGGGTTTAAAAGAATGACAGGATATAGTTTAGTTGAATTTGTTAGTTCAGATATGGGAAGTAAAAAATTCCTTCAAGAATTAAGTTCTCACAAAGAGATTGACCTAATAGTAAAAGGATTTCTTACAAATAAGGAGCCTTTCATTTATGATTCTAAGCATTTAACTAAAGATGGAAATGTAATGTGGACTAGAGCTGCATTAACACCCATTTATAATGATAAAAACGAATTATTAAAAATAGTGGCTCTTTATTCGGATATAACCGATCATATTCGTTATGAAGAAACATTGTATCAGGCCAATAAAGATTTGACAGATTCTATTGTATATGCTAAAAAAATTCAAGAGGCAATTTTGCCAGAGCGAACATTGATGGATAATTCATTTAATGATTATTTTATATTTTATAATCCACGTGATATTGTTAGCGGAGATTTTTATTGGTATTCAAAAATTAATGGAATGTTAATATTGGCAATAGCCGATTGCACAGGGCATGGTGTTCCAGGAGCTTTTATGAGTATGATTGGGAATGAATTCTTGCATCAAATTATTAATAATTCGGCTACCACACATCCAGATTTAATTCTCACACAATTGAATCAACGTGTAACCCAGGCATTGCATCAAGGAGGTGGAGATAATGATTCAAGAGATGGAATGGATATTGCTATTTGTTCTATCAATTTAACTACTTTTTTTTGCCGTTTTGCCGGTGCTCATATTCCAATGTTTTTGATTCGTGGTGGAGAATTATTAGAGTTTGAAGCATCAAAAGTATCTATTGGGGGGGACAATGATTCTGAAAAAGTTTTTTTAATGAATGAATTGACTCTTCAAAAAGGAGATTGTATTTATTTTACTACAGACGGTTATGTAGATCAGTTTGGTGGAAATAATGGGAAAAAACTAATGAGAAAACGTTGGAAGGAATTAATAAAAAGATATGCTCATCTTGCCATGAAAGATCAACATGCCCTGTTGTATGAAATACATCATGATTGGAGAGGAAATAAAAAGCAAACAGATGATATTTTAATTGTGGGCATTAGAATTACTTAGTTTACGATATTGTTGTTTTGGATTAAAAATTATAGGATGGAAGAAACGAAAAAAAGAGGTGTGGCCATTTTAGGGTCAACGGGTTCAATTGGTGTTCAAGCTTTAGAAGTGATTGAAAAAAATCCAGATGAATTTTCATTGGAAGTAATCACTGCAAATTCAAATGCAGATTTATTAATTCAACAAGCTTTAAAATTTCAACCCAATACGGTGGTTATTGCTGATAGCTCAAAATTTAATGAAGTAAAGAATGCATTAGAAAATTCTGATATAAAAGTTTTCGCTGGTAAAAAATCGCTGGAGCAAGTGGTAGAAATGAGTACGGTTGATATTGTGCTTACAGCCATGGTGGGATATGCAGGATTAGCACCAACTATTTCTGCTATTAATGCAGGAAAAGCAATTGCTTTAGCCAATAAGGAAACTTTGGTTGTTGCAGGAGAACTAATAACTGATCTTGCTAGAAAAAAAGGCGTTAATATTTATCCGGTAGATTCCGAACACTCTGCCATTTTTCAATGCTTGGTGGGAGAATTTCATAATCCCATTGAAAAAATAATACTAACCGCTTCTGGTGGACCCTTTAGAGGAAAATCATTGAAGGAATTAGAAAGCGTAACAAAAGCTCAAGCATTAAAACATCCCAATTGGAATATGGGAGCAAAAATCACCATTGATTCGGCATCAATGATGAATAAAGGTTTAGAGGTGATTGAAGCAAAATGGTTGTTTGGAATTAAAAAAGAACAAATAGAAGTAATTATTCATCCGCAATCCATCATTCATTCATTAGTGCAATTTCAAGATGGAAGCATGAAAGCGCAAATGGGTTTGCCTGATATGCGACTGCCCATTCAGTTTGCTTTAGCTTTTCCCAATAGATTAAAAAGTGATTTCGAAAGATTTGATTTTTCAAAATATCCTTCTCTTACATTTGAAAAACCAGATTTAACTACTTTTAGAAATCTATCTCTTGCTTATGAAGCGCTGGATAAAAAAGGAAATATGGCTTGTATATTGAACGCGGCTAATGAAGTTACTGTACAAGCATTTCTTGAAGATAAAATCAAATTCATCGATATTCAAAAGTATAATGAAATGGCAATGGAAAAAGTGAGTTTTATTGAAAAGCCAACTTATGATGATTATGTGAACACGGATAAAGAAACAAGGGCGTTAACACAAGAATTTATTTCATAAAATGTAACGAAAATGAAGAAAGTAATTTTTAGTTTAATCCTGTTGATGTCTTTTAATGCCATTGCTCAATTGCCATTAAAGGAAAAAGTGATTACGAGTCGAATCAAATATAAACAACCAAAAAACAAGAATATAGTTTTTAAATTTCCAGAAGTAAAAAGATCTGAACATGTAGATATCTATCATGGAAAATCCATACCCGATCCATACAATTGGTTAGAAGATGAGAATAGTGAAGAAACTAAAAAGTTTGTAGTAGAGCAAAATAAATTAACTTATTCTTATTTAGAAAAAATTCCATTTAGAAATAAGGTGAAAGAAAGACTAACGAAAATTTGGAGTTTCCCATCGATGTCAGCACCCTTTATTGTAAAGAATAAAGTTTTTTTCTATCGCAACGATGGAAAACAAAACCATTCGGTTTTAATGATGAATGGAGTTAAAAAAAAGGAGCCATCTATCTTACTTGATCCCAATAAATTTTCAGAAGATGGAACAACTTCTTTAGGTCAAGCGGCTATTTCCACCAATGGAAAATATGTAGCCTACGCTTTTTCAAAATCAGGTTCTGATTGGACAGAAATAAAAGTTAAAGAAATTGCTGGTGGTAAAGAATTGGAAGATCATATTAAGTGGGTGAAATTTTCGGGCATTTCTTGGAAAGGAAATGGTTTTTTTTATTCTGCTTATGATGCGCCTAAAGAGGGTAAAGATTATTCTGCCAAGAATGAATTTCATAAAATATTTTATCATTCATTGGGAACAAAGCAAGAAAATGACATTTTAATTTATGAAGATAAAGAAAATGCTTTGAGAAATTTTGGTGTAACGGTTACAGAGGACGAAAAATATATTTTACTTTCAGGATCTGAAGGAACCAGCGGAAATAATTTGAAATTGGCGGATATTTCTAAATGGAAACCAATTAAAGCAATAAATTGGCTAAGTTTGGCTGATGGTTTTGAAAATGATTATGAATTAATTGGATTAGTATCAAATAAATTGCTTTTCAGTACGAATCGAGAAGCACCCAATAATAGATTGATTCTGGTAGATCCCAAAAATCATGCAGATGATAATTGGGTTACTATAGTTCCTGAGGATAAATCGGTTTTGGAATCAGTTACGCTTTGTAATAATAAATTAGTTGTAAAATATTTGGTAGATGTTTCCAGCAAATTAAAAGTTTTTTCTCTCGATGGAAAATTTGAAAAAGAGTTGGAATTACCAGGA
>JBIPLT010000288.1:0-3627 GCA_044368255.1 Flavobacteriales bacterium | reverse complement strand
GGAATGGTAAATAGTTTGCAATCTTCTATGAAAGATTCTATTTTGTATTATTCTTTTGTCTCCTACACTTTCCCAGCAAGAATAATGAAGGTAAATATGAAGAAAAATATTTCTTCTATTTATTTTAAACCAGAAATTGATTTTGATTCTGAAAATTATGAAACGAAACAAGTTTTTTATACGAGTAAAGATGGAACTAAAATACCTATGTTTATTACGCACAAAAAGGGTTTAGTCATTGATGGAAATAATCCAACATTTCTTTTCGGTTATGGTGGTTTTAATATTAGTTATACTCCTGAATTTAGAGTGGACAGAGCAGTTTTTCTTGAAAACGGTGGAATTTATTGTGTAGCAAATTTAAGGGGTGGTGGCGAATATGGAGAAGCTTGGCATAAAGCTGGAACACAATTGCAAAAGCAAAATGTTTTTGATGATTTTATTGCTGCAGCGGAGTATCTCATCAAAGAAAAATATACCGATTCAGAACATTTAGCGGTTCATGGTCGTTCTAATGGTGGTTTATTAGCAGCAACAGTTTTAACTCAGCGACCTGATTTGTTTAAAGTAGTTATTCCTCAGGTGGGAGTTTTAGATATGCTCAAATTTCACAAATTTACAATTGGCTGGGCCTGGACGGGTGATTATGGAAGTAGTGAGGATAAAGAACAGTTTGAATATTTATTAAAATATTCTCCGGTTCACAATGTTGCACCACGATGTTATCCTGCCACATTAGTGGTAACTGGAGATCATGACGACCGTGTAGTTCCTGCCCATTCATTGAAATTTATTTCTGAATTACAATATCAGAGCGCCCAGTGTAGAAACGGTAAAGGCAATGACCAACCTCTGATGGTGCGCATTGATACCAATGGAGGACACGGTTCTGGTAAGCCATTAGCTATGCAAATTGAGGAATATTCGGATATTTGGAGCTTTGTAATGTTTAATTTAGAAATGACAACGGATTAACAATGCTCGTAAAATCAAGGTTTTGAACATTTAAAGTCAAAATGTATCCTGTTTTATTTATTTTTCATTGATTATTTTTTCAATTTTCATTTATATTTTCTCTAATTTTCGCCCATATAGAACGTAATTGTGGAACACGAAAAATTTGACATTTGTATTATTGGTGGCGGTCCTTCTGGATATGCAGCAGCCATGAGAGCTATTGACTTTGGTAAAAAAGTTTTACTAGTTGAAAAAGATAAAGTGGGTGGTTACGGAATTTATAATGGCGCACTTTCATCTAAAACACTTTGGGAACTTTCTGAAAAAGTAGCTGGCGTAAATGACACCATTGTTTCAATGGGTAGAAAACGTTTTGAAATTAGCTGGGAAGAGGTAATGAAGACGATGAATGAAGCTATTTTTGATCGTAAATTTCAATACAGCTGTCATATTAAATTGCTTCAAACGGAAGTGATGAACAAAGTTTTTAGTTATGAGCGTGGAATTGCAACGATGCTTAATGAACATGAAATTTTAATTAAGAAAGAAGACGAAGAAAAAATAATTTATGCGGATAGTATCATTCTTGCTTCTGGAAGTCGTCCTAGAGGATTACCCAATGTAACGGTAGATGAAAAAATCATAATGACTTCGGATGGAATTCATGCATTAACAGATTATCCAAAAAGTTTAGTAATAGTTGGGGCTGGTGTCATTGGTTGTGAATTTGCAACTATTTTTTCGAATTTCGGTCGTACAAAAGTTTATTTGATTGATCGTGCAGATAGAATTCTTCCTTTCGAAGATGAAGATATTTCTGGTTTAATTGCAGAAAATTTAGAAGAGAAAGGTGTTACAATTCATCATAATTCAAAATTAGAACGAATTGAAATTATAGATGGCGAGGTAGAGTATGAACTTTCTTATCCAGATGGAAGAAGAGAAATAATTAGAGTTGAAAAGGCATTATTATCTATTGGTAGAACACCCAATATAGAGGATTTAGGATTAGAAGCTGCTGGAGTAAAATTAAGCAAGCGTGGAGTTCATATTGGAGATACAGATACCCGAACAAATGTTCCGAATATTTATGCAGTAGGAGATGTTTCGGGTAGAATTCAGTTAGTGAACATGGGAGAGTTGGAAGCTCGTCATGCAGTAGAGAAAATAGCCCTTGGTGATGATGGGGTAGAACCCTTAAGCTATGATAATATTTCCACCATTATGTTTACGCATCCAGAAGTTGCAGCGGTGGGAATGAATGAACAACAATGTCGCGAAAAAAATATCCCAGTTAAAGTAGTGAAAGTAGATTACTCCGTAGTGGCGAGAGCAATTGCTATGAGAAAAACACAAGGGTTTTTTAAAATTATTGTTACTAATGATGATCAAATGAAAATTTTGGGAATGCGTGCCATTGGTGAACATGCTTCTTCTGCCATTCAAGGTGTAGCTTTATTAATGAAAATGAACAAAGGTGTTCACGAGTTGGCAGAACTAGTTCATCCGCATCCTTCTATCATCGAAGGAATTCAAGAATGTGTGCGGATGCTATTAAATAAATCAGTTTTTAAAGCTTCTGTATTTAAGGATAAGCTGAAATGTTATAGTTGTGTAGAGGGAGTATGTACTCCTTTACAACGATTATAATTTAAAGATACATCTCAACTTTTTTATGTTAATTTTTGATCCGAAATAAAAATTAAATGGTCTTTCATTTAACTCAAAATTTGGCTAATATTCATAAACTTCTATCGTAAGTTATTTCATCAATAAGTTTAATGCACCAATTTTAAAAATTGATTTAAGTTCAATTAAACGAATTTAAAATTTGATAAAATAAGTACATTATTTACAAACTAATGTTATCGTAAAAGAGTTAGTATTTAGGTTTAAATATTCCTTTAAAATTCACTTTTTTTGAATTTTAAGGCCGTTAATATTGGTTGGAATTATACGTTTAAATTATACGTAAATTAATTTAAATTTTAACTAGATTAATTATAAAATTAGTAAAATTGTTAGTTCGTTTATGTATTTTTCATAGGAGATAATTTATTTTACACTAATTTTTTAATTAAATTTTAGCTAATTAAATTTCGTTTTTAACGCTGAAAAAGCAATAATTTATTCAAGCCCCTTATTTAGAAAATAGCCAATCCTGAGGGAAAAAATTAGTCCTAAGAAATCCATTATTTTTTAAGTATTTGTAAATCAGTAATATGAATTCGACCAATTTCCCAAAAAACTGTAAAATTTATATAAATGGTTCGTTTTCGCCTCTAAATTTCGGTATTTTTGTGCCCTTTCAAAAGTTAAAATTAATATGGCAGCTAAACATAATTACTCCGAAGACAGTATCCGATCTCTCGATTGGAAAGAACATATTCGTCTTCGTCCTGGTATGTACATCGGAAAACTTGGTGACGGATCCGCAGCTGATGACGGTGTTTACATTCTCATGAAAGAGGTTATCGATAATTGTATCGATGAATTTGTAATGGGTTACGGAAAAAAAATTGATATCAAAATTACCGATCGTTCTGTTTCTATTCGCGATTACGGTCGAGGTATTCCATTAGGAAAAGTGGTTGATGCCGTTTCGAAAATGAATACAGGTGCAAAATACGATAGCAAAGCATTTAAGAAAGCGGTTGGTTTGAACGGTGT
>JBIPLT010000148.1:0-7561 GCA_044368255.1 Flavobacteriales bacterium | reverse complement strand
GAATGATGGAAGATTTAATATTACTTTTAAAGCAGAGAAAGCAGATAACTATACTTTAGAATTGCACAATGCAATTGGTGAAGTGGTCATCTCTAAAAACATCACTAATCATTCAGGCACTTATCAGTTGCCAGTTGTATTAGATGAAATCGCTTCTGGAATGTACACCATTGTATTAACCAACGGAAGCAAAGAAGTATTTAAGAAAGTAATTGTTTATTAAGAAATAAATTTTAGAAAGAAAGCCTCAACTATAAGGTTGGGGCTTTTTTAGTTTAAAGCTCCGCGAAAAAATTTAAATGAGAGAATAATTTTAAAATCACCTCAAGCCAACCACATTGGAGGAATAGGTATGAGATGATGAAATGTTAAACAAGTTGGCTAGAATCAATAATAAAAATTAAGCGTGAAAATAATAATTTACTTCCTGTTTTTTAATTGGTGTTTTTTACTTCACACTAATTTTTTGTTATCCCAAAACGTTACAAAGGACAAACTTAATGCTGCAATTAAAAATGATCAAGCTAAAGCCGTTTCCAACGATAAACAAATAATTGATTCTTTATTACAGGAAATAAACAAAACTAAATCAGATTCAACTAAAATAAAATTGTATTTACGAGTATGTGATTTATGTGATCTAGCAGATAATTTGAAATATGCGGAGCCTATCATCCTAATAATTGATAAATTATTACCACTAACGAAAGACAGTTTATTTCGAAAACGATTAATGCAATGGCGTTTTCAGGCCATAGAAATAGAAGTAATATATTTTCAAGGGAATAAAGAGTTAATTGCAGAAGAAGAAAAATTATATAAAAAACATATGCAAGTAGCCATACGAAATGATGTCTATGAAAGCTATACCGATGCAGTCCTTATGTTATCTGATTATTACTTCAAGCAGGGTAATATGCTTAAAAAATTAAATATTTTGCAAGAAGGATATGAAACCAATAAAAAGGCAAAATTTTATAAGGGCGTTGCCAGGATGCTAATACAAACTGCTTTTTTCTATGCTCAAAATAAGGACACCGTTGCAGCTCTAAATTATATTAATAAAGCGATAGAAAACGAAAAACTGATAAAGGACGACAAAAGAAAAAACAGAGCATTTATTATTGCTGGAAATTTATACAGAGATTTAGGGCAATATGCAAAAGCTTTAAAAGAATACAAAGGCGCAATAGCAGGTTATACCAAGGAAAAAGATACAAGTGCCTTGGCAGATTGTTATAGGCAAATAGGGTATTTATATCAGAATAAAAAAGAATACGAAAAAGCGATTGAGTATTTTAAGCAAGGAGAAGAATTAGCTCAATCAAATAACGACTTTGGATTGCTCGTTCAGTTTATTGTAGGTATAGGAGATGCATTAGCATCTTTAGGTAGATATGAGGAAGCGATAACAGAACACAAATGGTTATGGGATAAAATTACCACACAACTAGACGCAACAGATCACTCAACTCTTGTTTTCTTCGGTAGTCATTTAGCCAAAGATTATGTGTTAGCCAAACAATATCATAATGCTAAAAAAATACTTGATATTATTACCCCATTAACTACTGTAGTGGTGGAAAAATCTAACGTAGAAAACTTAGCATTTAGAGCAGATTCTGCATTAGGAAATTATAAAAATGCATTGGTTCACTACCAAAATTTTATTCAGATGCAACTTAAGATCAATGATGCAGAAATAGCGAAAGCTGGCGCTCAACAAAAATTTAAAGAAGACATTGAAAAACAAAAGGCAGAACAAGCCCAAAAAGATGCTGAAACGCAAGCCGAAAGAAAACGTCAAAAACAGTTTTTATTGCTTGGCACTATTGTACTAATTTTGGTCACATTCTTTGCTGCATTTGTATTTAAAAATTTAAAAACATCACAAAAGAAAAATAAAATTATTGCATTACAAAAAACAGAAGTAGAAGAACAAAAGCACCTTGTTGAAGAAAAACAAAAAGAAATTGTTGATTCGATAAGTTATGCAAAACGATTACAAGAGGCAATCTTGCCACCACAAGAATTTTTAAATTCTCATTTGTCTAACAATTTCATTTATTATCAACCAAAGGACATTGTTGCAGGCGATTTCTATTGGGCTGAAAAAGTTGGAGAAATGTTTTTTATAGCTGCCGCCGACAGCACGGGACATGGTGTTCCAGGCGCTATGGTTTCAGTGGTATGTTCAAATGCTTTAAATCGGGCTATCAAAGAATTTAAACTAACCGAAACTGGAAAAATTCTTGATAAAACAAGAGAATTGGTTTTAGAAACTTTTGAAAAAAGCGTAAGTGAAGTAAAAGATGGAATGGACATTTCTCTATTATGTATTGACTCCAAAAATAAAAACGTTTATTGGAGCGGCGCTAACAATCCACTATGGTATATTCAAGACAATGAATTAAAAGAAATAAAAGCCGACAAACAGCCAATAGGAAAATCAGACTATCCAAAACCTTTTACAACACATCAAGTTGAATACAAAGAAAGCACTGCATTTTACTTATTTACTGACGGACTTGCCGACCAATTCGGTGGGCCCAACGGAAAGAAATTCAAATACAAACAGTTTTCAGACCTTCTAATAAAAAACAATAATTTAGCTCATCAGCAGCAGTGGGAAATCATCAATAAGGCATTTTTAGATTGGAAAGGCGATCTTGAACAAGTGGATGACATTTGTATAATAGGAATTAAATTGTAAACGTTGTGTGGAGCACTGTTAGCTAAAAGCACCCACCAGTAATTGGCGCAGAGGAGCGAATAAAAAGTATTTTATCTTAAAAAACATTTGTAGGTAAATATAGTTGAGTTTTTCAAACGCCAACTTCTTGTGGCCGCCAAATGTCCTACAAAATCGCTTTCAGCGGTAGTTGTATGAACAAAAATCACATTTAATTTTGTTCTTAGTAGTAGGTAAAACTAAATTTAGAAGTGTTATAAAAACACAAATGAAGCTTGATGAAATCTTTTCTCACCCTCACAAAAACTTTTATTAACTTCGTGCTATCATTTTATGAAACAATCATGTTAATTCAACAATTGATCTTCTTAGTAGGTGGAGTTAAAGAAAATCACTTTAAATTTTTTAAGATCATTAGTTATCCATATCCTTCAAATGTGTATTACAAAATAACTCCATTTTTTTATTAAAAATGGCTTCAGCTATTATCATAGGGTCAGGTATTGCCGGAATTGCTTCAGCGTTGCGCCTGAATGCTGCTGGTATTCATGTAGAAGTTTTTGAATCCAATAGCTATCCGGGAGGTAAACTTCATGCTTTTGAATTAAAAGGCTATCGGTTTGATGCAGGACCTTCACTTTTTACTTTACCCGAACTTGTAACAGAACTTTTTGAATTATTTAACGAGAAACCCGAAGACTTTTTTCAATATCACCGCAAAGAAACGGTTTGTAATTATTTTTGGGAAGACGGCATGCGTTTTACGGTAAATGCTAACCGCGATACCTTTGCCAATGAAGCAGCGGCTAAATTTGGAATAGAAGCAAAAGCGTTGCTTGCTTATTTACAAAAGAGCCAAAAGAAATACGAGCTAACATCACCTATATTCCTCGAAAAATCTTTGCATAAGATTGGCACCTATCTTTCAAAAGATACTATGAAGGCAATGCTGCAAATGCGGAGTTTAGACATTGGCACAAACTTAAATGCGCTTAATGAAAAAAGCATTAGTGAACCACATCTTGTGCAATTATTTAATCGTTACGCTACCTACAACGGCTCCTCTCCATATCTTACAACCGGTATTATGAGTATGATACCACATTTAGAACTTCACAAAGGCACTTATTTTCCTGTGGGTGGCATGCACAGCATCACGTCCAGCCTATACCAGCTTGCCTTACGCCATGGAGTTAAATTTCATTTTGATCAACGTGTTGAACAAATAATAATAAAAAATGGAAAAGCGGTTGGTATTAAAACAAAAACCAATGAGCATTTTGCCGATTCCATTGTTTCCAACATGGATATTTATTCTACCTATAAAAAATTACTGAAGGATCAAAAACACCCAGAGAAAACCTTGCGTCAAGAGCGTTCTAGTTCAGCAATAATATTCTATTGGGGCATCAAAAGGCAGTTTGCCGAATTAGATCTTCACAACATCTTATTTAGTGATAATTATCGAAAAGAATTTGACCATATTTTTGAACACAAAAATCTTTTTGAGGATCCCACTGTTTACATCAATATTACCAGCAAAGAACTTTTAAGCGATGCACCAAGTGGTGGTGAAAATTGGTTCGTCATGATAAATGCACCAGGTGATTTTGGTCAAAACTGGGATTCATTAGTTGCGCAAGCTCGAAAAAATATCATTGATAAAGTAAACCGCTTGATGGGTATAAATATTGAGCCACTTATTGAGGCAGAAGATATACTAACGCCTCCATTAATTGAAAAAAGAACAGGAAGCTACCGCGGCGCATTATATGGTGCGGCTAGCAATTCAAAGTTTGCTGCTTTTCTTCGTCACCCTAATTTTTCGAATAAGATAAAAGGTTTATATTGTTGTGGAGGATCAGTACACCCTGGAGGAGGAATTCCTTTGTGTTTACTTTCTGCAAAGATCAGTTCAGATTTAATTATTTCAGCCGCATGAAAAAACTAAGATCACTTGAATTTCTGTTGACGAAAGAATACATCTCGATCTTCATCATTTGGCTGGTAACCATTTCAGGTTTAATTGGAATTTGGCTAGGATATGGCGATTGGTTTTTACCTAAAACTATCTTCAATCTCTTACTTGGTGCTGCACTTTTGTTATGGAATTTTCCAATAAAAAATGGTTGGAAAAGTTTAGCCATTTGGACAAGTATTTATTTGATGGGAATGGTTGCTGAATGGATAGGCGTGAACACAGGCCTACTTTTTGGAGATTATAGCTATGGCAATAACCTTGGGCCAAAAATAGTTGGCGTGCCTCCTATTATCGGAATTAATTGGGTAGTGCTTGTATTTCTTACAGCCTTCATTTCTAAACGTATTATTCCACATAAATATGCTGCAGCCTTGCTTGGAGCTTTACTGATGGTGGGTCTCGATTTTTTTATAGAACCCGTTGCGCAGAGATTTGATTTTTGGAGTTGGCACGAAAACTTTGCGCCACTTAAAAATTTTATACATTGGTTTTTTGTTTCGTTGCTTATGCAAATTATTGTTGTGAATGAACTTCCCGAAAAAAATAGTTCGCTCCCCATTCATCATTTTTTATCACAAGTTTTGTTTTTTACTTTTTTTTATGTCATCTACCAATTTTGATATAGCCATTATTGGTGCCGGTGCTGCTGGCCTCCACCTTGCCTTAGCCATTGGTAAGGAACCGAAGTTTAAGAATAAACGCATTCTTATTCTTGACAAATCTTCAAAAGAAGTGAACGACCGAACTTGGTGTTTTTGGGAAAAAGGCGATGGTTTATGGGATAATTTACTGCAACAAAAATGGTCGAAAGGAAATTTCTATGCTAAAGAATTAGAAATTCCTTTAAGTTTATCGCCGTACCAATACAAAATGATTCGTTCTATTGATTTTTATACCTATGCAAAGAATGAAATTGCTTCTAATCCTATTTTTCATTGGAAAAAAGAGGAAGTTCATAGCATTGAAAATGGAACACCCATTACGATCTATGGCAGTGAGAATAATTACAAAGCCGAATATGTTTTTGACAGCCGAATTCCTTCAGAATTTACACAAAAAAAAGATAAATACACACGCATCTTACAGCATTTTAAAGGTTGGGTAATTCGAACAAAAGAAGATAGTTTTGATCCCGACCATTTTACTCTAATGGACTTTCGATTACTTTGGCCAAATTCTACCAGTTTTACCTATGTTTTGCCACTCAATAAAAAAGAAGCGCTGGTGGAGTTCACTTTATTCTCATCATCATTGCTAAACGATAGCGACTATGAAGGTATGTTACGTACTTATGTTACGGATGTATTAAAACTAAAAGAGTTTGAAATTATAGAGCAAGAGAGTGGTATGATTCCAATGAGCGATTTTCCGTTTGAAAAATATTCAAAGGGAAAACATATACGAATAGGCACCGGCGGCGGATGGGTAAAGCCTTCAACAGGCTATTCTTTTAAAAATTGCGAACGAAATTCAAAAAAAATAATTAAAAATTTAATCGAAGGTAGGCCTGCAAATAAGGGTATAATCTCCAAAAAATTTCGGTTTTATGATAGCTTGTTACTCGATATACTTAGTCGTAAAAACGAAATGGGCCCCGAACTTTTCAAAATCATGTATTCTAAATATCCGGTGCAAAAAATTTTCGCATTTCTTGATGATCAAACAAGTTTTTCTGAAGATCTTGGCATAATGATAGGTTTTCCTAGTAAACCCTTTCTTCAATCATTTTTTAAATACCTCACACGCTAATGGAACATCTTGGGCATTGCTTAGCTTGTAACTCAACAAATCATCAAGCGTATATACAAACCTCGGCGATGATGCATTCACATTCGCCAGCAACCTATAATTTTGATCGATGCAAAGAATGCGGTTTAGTATTCTTAAATCCACGTGTGAAGGAAGAAGAATTGGCGCAATTTTATACGTCCGCTTATTTACCCTACAGAGTTGAAGAGGCTTGGGGAAAATATGCATCTTTTGTAAAAAAAGATCAGCAAAATATTGATAAAGCAAGAGTAAAAAGATTAAAGGTTCATCATCAAATCACAAAACAAAGTAGAATACTTGATGTTGGTTGCGGTAAGCCTACTTTTTTGGCTTGCTTGCAAAAACAAACAGATGCCAAACTTATCGGAATTGATTTTAGTAACGAAGGTTGGAAAAATGAACAACAAACCTACCCTAACATTGATCTTAGAATTGCTGAGGTAGCCGACTTGCAAGGTGAGAAACCTGTTGATGTAATTACTATGTGGCACTATTTAGAGCATGATTATAACCCACAATTACACTTAAAACAATTACTAGATATAACACATTCGCAAACAAAACTTATTGTAGAAGTTCCAAATTTTGATAGCTACACTCGTCGCAAATTTGGAAAATATTGGGCCGGCTATCACACACCAAGGCACACAGCCTTATATTCTCCAAATAATATTGAACTATTACTTAAAAACAGCGGATGGCAAGTAGAAAAAATAATTACGTATGGCACACTGCACCCTTACACACTTCATTGGATGAGCAAAATGGAAAAAAAGGGAATCGATTGGACAAGCTCAATGGAAAATAGGTTTGTAGCATTTGTTGCAGGCATGGTAATTAATTCGCCGATTTACATGCTACAAAAATTGTTTTCGATGGGGTTTATGACCGTAGTAGCTAAACCTGCTGAAAAAAATTAATGTTTTAAATAAGGCGCTAAAAGATCTTCACCTCCCCATTTTCCCAATGAGCGATAAGGCTGAAAGCGTGCAAACATTTCTTCTTTGTACCAATCTATTTGACGTGTTTTTTTTATCGCCTCTTGGTGTTCCGGACTATTATAAGCAAAGTTTTTTAGCGCTTCTACATTTTCCCAAACACTAAAGGTGGCCATTTGC
>JBIPLT010000147.1:0-7574 GCA_044368255.1 Flavobacteriales bacterium | reverse complement strand
AGTCTTTTCTTTCCCGCCACCAATAACAATTGTGTTGACATTTTTAACGCTTACGTTATATGTTTTCTCCACAGCTGTTTTAATCTGGATTTTGTTTGCATTACGATTTACATAGAAACCGAAGCGACCTTTTTCATTGCCACCTGTAGCTTTTTCTGTTATAATCGGTTTAATTAATATTGAACTCATACACATTAATTATTTAAAATTGTTTCAATCTTCTTAAGGCTGCCTTCAAGAATAATAATCTGTCCTGCATTTAGAATATCATATGTATTAATCGAGTCTGCAGTAGTTACTTTACTTTTTGCAAGATTTCTAGAAGAGCGGTAAATTGAATCGTTATGCTCAGGAACGATAAAAAGTGTCTTTTTAGAATCTGCTTTTAAGTTCTTAAGAATAGAAATAAATTCTTTTGTTTTAGGTTTCTCGAATGAAAAATCTTCTAAAACTGTAATTTCATTTGCTTTTGCTTTATAAGAAAGTGCTGATTTTCTGGCAAGAACTTTAAGTTTTTTGTTTAACTTAAATTCATAGTCACGTGGCATAGGTCCATGAATATTTCCCCCTTGTTTGAAAACACCAGATTTAATACTTCCTGCGCGAGCGCCACCAGTACCTTTTTGTTTTTTCAATTTACGAGTTGAATAATTTACCTCAGCACGTTGCTTAGTTTTACTTGTTCCTTGACGTTGATTTGCCAAGATAAGTTTTACATCAAGATAGATAGCATGATCATTTGGATCGATGCCGTAAATATCATCTGTCAAGTTAGCCTTCTTAGAAGTAGCTTTACCTTGAATGTTTAGTATCGTTGCTTCCATATTACTTCTGTACAATTACAATTGAACCCTTTGGACCCGGTACTGAACCTTTTATTACTAAAAGATTTTTTTCTACTATTACGCGAACAACTTGAAGGTTTTGTGATTTAACTCTATCGCCACCCATACGTCCACCAAGGCGTTTACCTGGGAATACACGAGAAGGGAATGAACAAGCTCCCATTGATCCGGGTGCTCTTAACCTGTTATGCTGACCGTGAGTTTGACCTCCAACACCACCAAAACCATGTCTTTTCACTACCCCTTGAAACCCTTTTCCTTTGGACGTACCAACTACATCAACGAATTCTCCTTCTGAGAAGAAGTCAGCTTTCAATTCAGATCCAATATTTAGGTCTTGTTCGAAGTCTTTAAACTCAATTGCTTTGATTTTTGGAGTAGTTCCAGCTTTCTTAAAGTGACCTTTAAGGGAAGCAGGCGTACTTTTTTCTCTACGCTCACCAAATGCAATTTGAATAGCAGAGTACCCGTCTTTTTCGAGGGTTTTTACTTGTGTTACTACACAAGGACCAGCTTCAATTAGCGTGCATGGTACATTCGCACCCTCGGCACTGTAAACGCTAGTCATTCCAATTTTTTTACCTATAATTCCAGGCATATTGTAGAAGTATTTCTTTTAATTACTAAACTTTAATTTCGACTTCAACACCACTTGGTAATTCCAACTTCATCAAAGCATCGACTGTCTTTGCTGATGAACTGTAAATATCAAGAAGTCTTTTATAAGAACATAACTGAAATTGTTCACGCGCTTTTTTGTTAACATGCGGAGAACGCAACACAGTATAAATTCTTTTGTGAGTAGGCAATGGAATAGGCCCATTAACAACTGCTCCGGTAGACTTTACCGTTTTTACAATCTTCTCTGCTGACTTGTCAACCAGATTATGATCGTATGACTTTAATTTTATTCTAATTCTTTGGCTCATTGAGCGTATTTATTATGCTGTTACTTTTCCTTTTGCTTTTGCGATCACTTCGTCTGCAATATTTCTTGGAGCTTCTGCGTAATGATCGAATTCCATAGAAGCACTTGCACGACCTGAAGTTATAGTACGTAACTGGGTTACATATCCAAACATTTCAGAAAGTGGGACTAATGCTTTTATTGCTTTTGCTCCTGCTCTATCATCCATACCTTGCATTTGACCACGTCTTCTATTCAAGTCACCCACAACATCGCCCATATTTACTTCTGGAGTAACCACTTCTAATTTCATGATTGGCTCAAGAATAATTGGAGTTGCTTTAGGTAATGATTCTTTGTAGGCAATACGAGCACACATTTCGAAAGAGAAAGCATCGGAATCGACCGCATGGTAAGAACCATCTTTCAAAACCACTCTCATACTATCTAACGGATAACCTGCAAGTACACCTGTTTTCATTGCTTCTCGAAAACCTTTTTCAACTGAAGGAACGAACTCACGAGGAATATTTCCACCTTTGATTTCATTTACGAATTCAAGACCTAATTTAGTATTATCTGTTTGAGGCTCGATTGTAAAAGCAATATCCGCAAATTTTCCACGACCACCCGTTTGCTTTTTATAAACTTCACGGTGATTAACGCTTCCTTTGATTGATTCTTTATAAGCAACCTGAGGCGCACCTTGGTTACATTCTACTTTAAATTCACGTTTTAAACGATCAAGAATGATTTCAAGATGAAGCTCACCCATTCCGCTAATTACAGTTTGACCAGTTTCTTCGTCAGTTTTAACTCGGAAAGTTGGATCTTCTTCTGCTAATTTATTCAATGACATACCTAGTCTATCAACATCCGCTTGAGTTTTTGGTTCAATCGCCAAACCAATTACTGGTTCAGGGAAATTCATAGACTCGAGAATAATTGGATGTTTTTCATCACAAAGAGTATCTCCTGTTTTGATGTCTTTAAATCCAACAGCAGCGCCAATATCTCCGGCACCTAAACTTTCTACTGGATTTTGCTTGTTAGCATGCATCTGGAAGATACGAGAGATACGTTCTTTATTTCCGCTACGAGTGTTAAAAACATATGAACCCGCTTGTAAAACGCCAGAATAAGCACGCATGAAAGCTAAACGTCCAACAAATGGGTCTGTAGCAATTTTGAATGCCAAAGCAGCGAAAGGTTCAGATTCTGCTGGTTGACGAGAAATTTCCTCGCCAGTATCAGGATGTTTACCTTTTATGCTTTCGCGATCTAGTGGACTGGGAAGTAATTCCATCACTAAATCAAGCATTGTTTGAACTCCTTTATTTTTGAAAGATGAACCGCAAACCATAGGAACGATTTTCATATCTACCACAGCTTTACGAAGAGCATCTAAAATCTCTCTTTCTGTAATTGATGAAGAATCTTCAAAAAATTTCTCCATTAATTTATCATCATACTCAGAAATTGACTCTAATAAATTTTCTCTCCACATCTTGGCTTCTTCCACCATGTCAGCTGGGATATCAATTACTTTATAAGTCATTCCTTTGTCTTCTTCATTCCAAACCATTCCACGGAAGTTGATTAAGTCAACAACACCTTCGAAATTATCTTCGGAACCGATTGGTAATTGTAATGGAACAGCGTGGCTTCCCAACATCTCTTTCACTTGTTTAACTACCATTAAAAAATCAGCACCAGCACGGTCCATTTTGTTTACGAAACCGATACGTGCAACGTTATAATTATTTGCCAAACGCCAGTTAGTTTCTGACTGAGGCTCAACTCCATCTACTGCACTAAATAAGAAAACCAAACCATCCAAAACACGAAGAGAACGATTTACCTCAACGGTAAAATCAACGTGACCCGGTGTGTCAATAATATTTATGTGATAATTATTATCTCTGTATTTCCAAGAACATGTTGTAGCCGCAGAAGTAATTGTTATTCCTCTTTCTTGCTCCTGAACCATCCAGTCCATAGTAGCAGCACCATCATGAACTTCACCAATTTTGTGATTCACTCCAGTATAATAAAGAATACGCTCAGTTGTTGTTGTTTTACCAGCATCAATATGAGCAGCAATTCCGATGTTTCTTGTATATTTTAAGTCTCTTGACATAATCTTTTTATTCTCTTAATTAAAAATTAGAATCTGAAATGTGAGAACGCTTTGTTGGCTTCGGCCATACGGTGAACTTCTTCTTTCTTTTTAAAAGCAGCACCTTCTTCTTTAGAAGCAGCAATAATTTCAGCAGCTAATTTTTCAGCCATTGATTTCTCATTTCTTGATCTTGAGTAACCAATTAACCATTTCATTGCTAACGATTGTTTTCTTGCATCACGAACTGGAGTTGGGATTTGAAAAGTAGCACCACCAACACGTCTTGATCTTACCTCAACAGCAGGTGTAACATTTTCTAATGCTTTTTTCCAAATTTCGATGCCATTTTCTGTTGTTTTCTTCTCTACAATTTCAACTGCATCGTAAAAAATATTGAAAGCAACATTTTTCTTTCCTTGAAGCATGATATTATTAACGAATTTGGTAACCAAGATTTCGTTGAACTTTGGATCAGGCAGGATAATTTTCTTTTTGGCTTTACTTCTTCTCATATCTTATAAGATAAATCTTCTTTATTTTTTTCCTTTTGTAGTTGCCGCAGCTGCTGCACCTGCTTTTGGTTTCTTCGCTCCGTATTTTGAACGTCTTTGTCTGCGCGCATCAACACCAGAAGTATCTAATGCTCCACGAACAATGTGATAACGAACTCCTGGAAGATCTTTTACCCTTCCACCGCGAACTAGAACAATCGAGTGTTCTTGTAAGTTGTGACCTTCACCTGGAATATAAGCGATAACCTCCATTTTGTTGGTTAATCTCACTTTTGCAACTTTACGCAATGCTGAATTTGGTTTCTTTGGAGTAGTTGTATACACTTTAGTGCAAACACCTCTTTTTTGAGGACAAGAAACCAAAGCAACAGACTTGCTGCGCTTTGATTTAACGCTTCTTCCTTTTCGAACCAACTGTTGAATAGTAGGCATATTTTCTGTTCGTTTTCGTGTTAAAATTTTTCCCCAGTACGTATTTTTGGGGTTGCAAATTTACTGGTTATTTTGAAGAAAGCAACAGCATTTGCCATTTTTTCAGAAAAAAGATGAGTTAATAAGTAATAATAAGTGATTATTTGATTGTTTACCTAATTTATAAATATTAATTATCTGATAAGTAGATGATTAATTAATTTAATATTATTTAATATTTTGGGGTAGCAAATGACTTAACATCTGATTCGGTCACATTTTTTCCACTAAGTATGACCAAACGCTCTACAACGTTGCGAAGTTCCCGAATATTACCTGTCCAATTTAGCTCTTGAAGTGATTTAATTGCTTTATAGTCAAATGTTTTAACAGGAATACCTTGTTCATCGCAGATTATATTAGCAAAATGTTCTATCAACATCGGTATATCGTCTTTTCGATCATTTAGAGAGGGTACATGTATGATTATCACACTTAAACGGTGGTACAAATCTTCACGAAAATTACCATTTTGTATCTCTTTTCGAAGGTCTTTGTTGGTTGCAGCCAGAATTCTTACATTTACTTTTATATCTTTTTCACCCCCAACACGAGTTATTCGATTTTCTTGAAGGGCTCTAAGCACTTTTGCTTGAGCCGAAAGACTCATATCACCGATCTCATCTAAAAATAAAGTTCCATTTTCGGATGATTCAAATTTACCAATACGTTGTTTAACAGCAGAAGTAAACGCTCCTTTTTCATGGCCGAAAAGTTCACTTTCAATTAATTCTGAAGGAATAGCTGCACAGTTCACTTCTACAAATGCTCCATTTTTTCGATTTGATTTTTCATGTAATTGCCTAGCAACCAACTCTTTACCTGAGCCATTTCCGCCTGTAATCAATACCCTAGCATCTGTTACAGCCACACGGTCAATCATATCGATAATTTCTTTGATGGCTTTAGAGTTACCGATGATTTCGGAAGACTTGACTTTACTTATTTTTTGTTTGAGAACTTTTGTTTCTTGAATCAGTTTAGTTTTATCCAATGCGTTTCGAACAGTAATCAATATCCTATTAAGGTCTAAAGGTTTTTGAATAAAATCATAAGCTCCTTTTTTAATTGATTCAACTGCTGTTTCGATATTTCCATGACCTGAAATCATTACCATTGGCGAATCAATTTCTTCACTTTGAACTTTTTCAAGCAATTCAATTCCATCCATCTTTGGCATTTTAATATCGCAAAAAACTAAATCGTAAGAATTTGCACGCATCTTTTCTAAGCCAGAAGGCCCATCTTCTGCCTCATCTATTACATATTTTTCATATTCAAGGATTTCACGCAGTGCTCTTCGGATACTTCTTTCATCATCAATAATGAGAATCTTTGCCATAGTTTTTAAAATCAGTCTACAAATATAGGCTATGCCGTTGTTATTAGTAAATTAGGTTGCAGTTTGTTTTAGCTTTTTCATCTTGCTGGCAGACTGAATACTTAGATTGAGTTCAAAACCAATTAAAAGAATAGCGAAAAAATAATAGATGAATAAAAGGAGAATAATTATTGTTCCTAAAGAACCATATAGTTTGTTAAAAGGTGCGATGTAAGTAAGAAATAAAGAAAACCCCTGTGAAAAGAGCCAAATCATGATGGTGCTAAATATAACACCAGGTGAAAAAAGTTTCCATCTAGTTTTTTCTGCATTTCCAACATTATAGAGGATGGAAACAGCAGTAATGAATAAAAAGAATATTATAAGCCATTCAAGAATCCAAACTGTCCAAATTTCGACTGAAGATCGAATGAAGTCGGTTTCTTGAAGATAATCAATAAGCATTCCTCCTAAAATAAATACCAAGGACGCTAATATGAGAATAATGGAAAAAATGAACATTATAGCAATGGACCAAAGCCGAATTGAAATAGCTTTATGTTTCATCCTGTTTAAATGGTATGAACTGCTGAATCCTTTCAAAATTGCGGTCATGGTGTTTGATGCAAAAAATATCGTCAATAAAAATCCAACAGATAAAATGGCTGTTTTTTTATGTAAAAGTAAATCTTCGAAAAATTCTTTCATATAGAATGAAAGTTGGTTGGGCATTGCATGGAGAATACTTTTCAAAATTTCATCTTGTAAACCTGCAATTGGAATATATGGGATAAGCGAAAACAAGAATATGATTAAAGGAAAAGAAGCTATTAAAAATTTATAGGAAATCGAATAGGAGCGGTCTATGATGGAGTTTTTTTTAAGTCCATCATACATATAAATTGATGTTTCAAAAACAGATATTCCTTCAAATCCAGGTAAAATAATTTTTTTCGTGAATGAAAAAGTTCTTGCCAACCAAGATTTAATTTTATTTTTAGTGCTTTGAATCATTAACAAGCTTTTAGACTTATATCTAAACTTTTTACGGAATGAGTCAGTGCTCCTACAGAAATGTAATCAACTCCTGTTAAAGCATATTCTCGAATATTGGTTAAAGTTATTCCGCCTGAAGCTTCAGTTTCAAAACGATGATTTACTTTTTGAACAGCGATTTTCAAATCATTTGTTTTATAATTATCCAACATAATTCTATCCACCCCTCCCCTATCTAAAACCTCTTGTAATTCTGAAAGATTTCTAGTTTCAATTTCAATTTTCAAATTCAAATTATTCTTCTGAATATATTGAATGGTATTTTCAATTGCAGGCACAAGTCCTCCGGCATAATCCACATGATTGTCTTTAATAAGAAACATATCATAAAGTCCGAATC
>JBIPLT010000146.1:0-7595 GCA_044368255.1 Flavobacteriales bacterium | reverse complement strand
TGGGGTTTTCAAAAATTACCAACAGAATAAAACCCTTTTTTATGCTAATTTTGAGCATTGTCTTTAATCTCTAACTTCCTCGAAATCCGGGGTAAAAAAAATCCCGCCTCTTGGGCGGGATCTAATATTTATCATTAAAATCTTACATTAAAAAATAAACTCACTCGGCTTATAAGCATTCTCTAATTTACCAGTTTCGCTTTCTTCTGCCTCATCAATTGTTTTTTGATTTTCTTCTGCTTTTTCTTTTGCTTTTGCATTATCAGATGCAACCGTAACTGCGATATAAGGTGCAATTACCAATGAAACGATACTCATCAATTTGATCAAAATATTCATCGATGGACCAGAAGTATCTTTGAACGGATCTCCAACAGTATCTCCCGTTACAGATGCCTTATGTGGTTCAGATTTTTTGTAGTACATCTCACCATTAATCATCACACCTTTTTCGAATGATTTCTTAGCGTTATCCCAAGCACCACCAGCGTTTGATTGGAAAATTCCCATCAACACACCAGAAACCGTTACACCCGCCAATAAACCACCTAATACTTCAGGACCGAAAGTGAATCCAACAATCACCGGAGTGATCAATGCAATGGCACCTGGCAACATCATTTCACGAATAGAAGCTTTGGTAGAAATAGCTACACATTTTTCATATTCTGGTTTCGCTTTGTATTCCATAATTCCTGGAATCTCGCGGAACTGTCTACGTACTTCTTGTACCATATCCATGGCTGCACGTCCTACCGCTTGAATACATAATGCAGAGAAAATAAATGGAATCATTCCACCTACAAATAATCCTGCAAGAACTGGCGCTTTGTAAATATCAATGGCATCGATTCCTGCGATTCCTACGAATGCTGCAAATAATGCCAATGAAGTTAATGCGGCAGAAGCAATCGCAAAACCTTTTCCGGTCGCTGCGGTTGTATTTCCTACGGCATCTAAGTTATCTGTACGTTCACGCACTTCTGGAGGAAGTTGACTCATTTCTGCAATACCACCTGCGTTATCTGCAATAGGCCCGAATGCATCGATTGCTAATTGCATAGCCGTTGTTGCCATCATACCAGCAGCAGCAATTGCTACACCATATAATCCTGCGAAATAATAAGAAGCCATGATTCCAGCAGCCAAAGTTAAAATTGGAATTACTGTTGATTTCATACCTACAGATAAACCACCAATAATGTTTGTAGCATGTCCAGTAGAAGATTGTTGAATGATAGAATTAACTGGGCCTTTACCCATTGCTGTATAATATTCAGTAACGATACTCATGATAGCACCTACAACTGTTCCTACGCAAATCGCTGCAAAAACTTCTAGGTTGGTAAAAGTATAATCACGTAATTCCATTTTTTCTGGAAGCATCCACATCACTACGAAATAAGAAGCTATTACTGTAATAATCATTGATGCCCAGTTACCCATATTCAATGCATTTTGCACATTTGATTTTTCATCTTTAATCGTCACGAACCAAGTTCCAACAATCGAGAAAAGAATTCCCAAACCACACATTACCATTGGTAAAAGGATTGGTGACATTCCTCCGAAATTATCAGCTTTTGCATCAATCTCTTGTCCGAGTACCATCGTTGCCAAAATAGTTGCAACATAAGAACCGAATAAATCTGCACCCATACCTGCAACATCACCAACGTTATCACCCACGTTATCGGCAATCGTTGCTGGATTACGAACATCATCCTCTGGAATTCCAGCTTCAACTTTACCTACTAAATCTGCACCAACGTCAGCTGCTTTGGTATAGATACCACCACCCACACGAGCAAATAAAGCAATCGATTCCGCTCCTAATGAGAAACCAGTCAATACTTCGATTGCTGTTTTAACTGTGTCATCTCCTAAATCAGAAAAATAACTAAGGAAGGCAATAAATAAACCGCCTAATCCCAATATTGCTAAACCTGCAACTCCAAGACCCATTACTGTTCCTCCTGTAAAGGAAACTTTCAAGGCTTGTTTCAAAGAAGTTCGAGCTGCTTGCGTCGTGCGAACATTTGCTTTGGTAGCTACTTTCATTCCAATATACCCAGCGGTAGCAGAAAAAACTGCACCAATGATAAATGCGATGGCAATAATCCAGCTTGAATGAATTTCTTTTCCATTTACTTCATGAATGGTTCCTGAGTACGCTAGTAGCGCAGCAGCGAAAATCACGAAAATGCTTAATACTTTCCATTCTGCTTTTAAGAATGCCATAGCTCCATCAGCAATATATCCAGCTAATTCTTGCATGTTTTTATCTCCAGCGTCTTGCTTGCTTACCCATGCGCTTTTAACAGCCATCACGAGCAAACCAATAATCCCAAAAACGGGGATCAAATAAATAAGGTTTTCTTGTAAAAATTCCATTTTTTGTTTTTTTTGTTAAATACTATTGGACTTTTAGTCGGGGGGCAAAGGTATTAGTTAGCCCTAAAACCTGCAAATATGGGAGGAGAAAAAAAGCTCTACTCAATGAAACGATAATTCGGAAGTAGGAGTCAATAAATCAGTCTTTTACAGCCAAGTTGAAGTGAGTTATGAGAAAAGACTTTACATTTTCCTTATCTGGCTTGCCATAAAACTCGTTGATATAGGAAAGAACATTATCGAATTTTTGCTTTTCTGTTTTCTTAGCCAATTCATCTAAAATAATTTTCAATTCTTGCTTAAGCGCATTCTTTTCAGGGAACACAACATTGAAAGTATTGATTGGCGTACTTTCTTCTTTTAACTCATTTCGGTAATACAATTTGATTTCAATTGAATAAGGATTTTCTATTGCTTTACCATCAATTTTAAAAATATCCGATTTAGACATTATCAAAGTATCATTGGAGAATTTCAACATTTTGGAGATAACTTCCCCATTATATTCATAATCTACATAAAAGAATTTCTCCTCCTTAATCATTGGAAAGGCATCCTTTCCGATTTTCATTCTCACTTCTTCAATAATTACATAATTATCAGAAAATACATTCTTAAGATCAATCATGTTGATGAGGGCCCCACTTCTTGTAGCCACAGAATTCATTGCTGGAACAAGATTAGACCCTTTAGAACTATTATTATCGGCCGTGAGCACAAATCTACCTTTTGAAGAACTAATCACTGCTGCTCTTGACTCGGTAGTTTTAAAATCTAATGCGGTATTAGGAGCAAATTCATCGCCTTGAGAAAGATTTTTTCCAGTTTTCTTTATTTGAATTTGTCCGTTTACCTTGATGACTTTGTATTTATCATCGTCTGGCAAATTAGGATTCTCATTTCTATTTGCAAATGAAGAAGCCACTACCCAAATGGATAAGGTAAAAGCGAAAAAAGTTATTCTATTAATCATGGATCTAAATTTTATCGAATGAATGAAAACTATTTCTTTCGAAATTAAAAATCTTTACCCGGGCCAGATGCCTTTTTGAACTGCTTTTTCTTAGGCATAATTTTAGTGAAAAACACCACTTGAATAGTTTCACCATCGGTAGTACTTAGAGATTCAGATATTCCATTTACAATTTTAGGTTTTGAATTTCCTTTATACTTCCTATCTAAAAAATCAGATGTACCATCTTCATAAATCATATAGATGGCAGAAACAGTTCCACTTTCCACTTTTGCTTTTCCTTCATAGCAATCGGTTCCCATTTCGGTAGTAACTGAAATTATAACTTTATGATTTCCATCTTCAATGGAACCTGCACCACGTTCTTTAAACTGTTTTTGATACTGTTCTAAACAAGTTTCGTTAGTTTTAGTCGTTTGAGCAAAAGATGCAGTTGCACCAAATAATAGCACAATGGTTAGTAAATTTTTAATCATTTAAGAAAGGTTTTTTATTCTTGTTTGGTAAAAATACACAATTTCATCAAATTTATTGCAAATTTGGGCTCTGGCCCGTAAAATTATTGAACCATTATCATGAACAAAAACCAACTCATTCAGGCACATTTCAATGATGCTGCTTCTATTTTAAAACAGTTCGTTGAAAACCCAGACAATTTTCGTGCCATTGAAAAAGCAGGCGATATCTTAACACAAGCTTTTAAAAATGGTAATAAAGTGATTTCATGTGGTAATGGAGGTTCTATGTGTGATGCTATGCATTTTGCCGAAGAACTTTCTGGTCGATATAGAAATGACCGCCCATCACTTCCTGCTTTGGCGATTTCTGACCCGTCTTTTATTACATGCACAGGAAATGATTATGGATTTGATCATATTTTTTCAAGATACGTGGAGGGTTTTGGAAAAGAAGGAGATGTTTTGGTGGCTATTTCTACCAGCGGAAATTCAGCTAACGTGATTAAAGCGGCTGAAGCTGCAAAGAAAAAAGGAATGATTATTATTTCATTAACGGGAAAAGACGGTGGAAAATTATCAAGCCTATCAGATTTGGAAATTAGAGCGCCACATTCTACATTTGCCGACAGAACACAAGAAATTCATATCAAAATAATACACTCGCTCATTGATTTTATAGAACAAAATTTATTTCCTAAATAATAAATTTAATAAAAACAGACGCGATGCATCGCGTCTCAACAACAACAAAAATTAAAATAAACACAACAACAATTAATTAAATAACAACAACAAAAACGTAAACACAACAAAAAACCTCCCAAATCACATGCTAGTTAAAACTTACTGTAGTGCCGTTCTCGGTGTGAACGCTACTATTATTACCGTTGAGGTAAACATCAACAAAGGTGTAAATTTCTTTTTGGTCGGATTGCCTGATAGTGCGATTAAAGAAAGTCATCAAAGAATAAATGCCGCTTTAAAAAATAATAATCTTCGAATTCCAGGAATGGAAATCACTGTGAATATGGCGCCTGCTGATATTCGGAAAGAAGGATCTTCTTATGATTTATGCATTGCACTTGGAATTTTGGCAGCCTCAGAACAAATGCAATTTCAGGAATTAGAAAATTACATGATACTTGGTGAACTTTCATTGGATGGAAGTATTCAGCCAGTGAAAGGTGTTTTGCCCATTGCTTTGAAAGCAAAAGAAGCCGGTTTAAAAGGAATCATTCTTCCAAAACAAAATGCGAGAGAAGCAGCCATCGTTGAAGGGATTACCGTGTATGGTATTTCCACTATTATTGAGGCGGTTGATTTTTTCAACGGAAATTCTGTTCCTGAAGTAACAACAGTAAATATCAAAGATGAATTCTTTTCGAGATTAGATGAATATGAATTTGATTTTTCGGATGTAAAAGGACAATTAAATATAAAACGAGCATTTGAAATAGCAGCAGCAGGTGGACATAATGTTATTCTTATCGGCCCTCCAGGGGCAGGAAAAACGATGTTGGCAAAAAGACTTTGCACTATTTTACCTCCATTAAATATTGATGAAGCATTAGAAACTACAAAAATTCATTCGGTAGCTGGAAAAATAACCAGAAATGATTCTTTGATTTCTGTACGTCCTTTTCGTTCTCCGCATCATACCCTTTCTGATGTAGCACTTGTTGGAGGTGGAGGATATCCTCAACCGGGAGAAATATCATTAGCACATAATGGCGTTTTATTTTTAGATGAACTTCCTGAATATAAAAGAACAGTTTTAGAAGTAATGCGTCAACCTTTGGAAGATCGAAAAGTAACTATTTCACGAGCGAAATTTTCGGTAGAATATCCAGCGAGTTTTATGTTAGTGGCATCTATGAATCCATGTCCGTGCGGATATTATAATCATCCCGATAAAGAATGTGTTTGTTCGCCCGGAACAGTTCAACGATATTTAAATAAAATTTCCGGACCACTACTCGACCGAATCGATTTGCATGTGGAAGTAGTTCCTGTGAGTTATGATGAATTATCCTCTCATGAAAAAGGGGAAGTTAGTAAAGATATTCGCGCCCGTGTAATTGAAGCAAGAGAAATTCAAGAAGAAAGATATAGAGCAAATAAAGATATTTATAGCAATGCACAAATGACGAGCAAGCAGGTAAAAGAACTTTGTGCAATTGATGAAGGTGGTAAACAATTATTAAAAATTGCGATGGAAAAATTAGGATTATCGGCAAGAGCCTATGATCGAATTTTAAAAGTAGCTAGAACCATTGCTGATTTAGAAAAATCAGAAAATATTCAAAATAATCATTTAGCAGAGGCGATTCAATATAGAAGTTTGGATAGAGAGAATTGGGCGGGATGAAAACAGAGCGAGAGCGAGAGCGAGAGCGAGAGCGAGAGCGAGAGCGAGAGCGAGAGCGAGGAGAAACTATGATTTCGGATTTGAAATTTCGGATTACGGATTTGAAAAACAAATGTTGCTTAGGAAGAAATTTAAATATTGAAATTTTAGATTTTAGATTTGACCAATCTTACATTTCATTATTTGAAATCACAATATTTAAAATTCTAAACCCTAATTCCGATCACACAAACATCATCCAATTGCTCTAAATCTTTTTTCCAATCCTCAAATGCAAAATTCAATTTTTCTTTTTGGTTTTCCATTGAGAAAAGACTGATTTCAGAGAGTAACTTAAAGAGATTCGCGTATTTGAATTTTTTTCCTTTTGGGCCCCCAAACTGATCGGCAAAACCATCGGTGAAAAGATAAATCATATCGCCTTTTATTAAATCAATTTCATAATGTGTAAATGGTGTTTGCTTATAAGATGATTCACCTCCGATAGGTTGTTTGTCCGCTTTCAATTCATACATTATTCGATTATCATCGAGTTTATATACAATATTATTTTCCTCCGCTTGCAATTTATTTGAGACCACATACAAGGAATTATTTGCCCCTGAAAAATAAACTTTGCCTTTTTCACGATCGAGACAACAAAGGGCCATGTCCATTCCATCTTTACCTTCTGTTTCTCCTTGATGCAGTGAATCGGTTACTAAGAAATTTAATTTATCCAATATTGAAGCAGGACGAGTTAATTTAAATTCGTTTACGGCTCGATTTAAACCATTGCTTCCAACAATACTCACAAATGCGCCTGGAACGCCATGACCTGTACAATCTACTGCCGCTACCATCACTTTTCCATCATGTACTTCTGTCCAATAAAAATCGCCAGAAACAATATCTTTAGGTTTATATAAAACAAAATGTTCTTTGATATTTTCTTGCACCACATGTTTAGGAGGAAGGATTGCTTCTTGAATACGCTTTGCATATTTGATACTATCCATAATATCGCGATGCTTATCTTCCAATTCTTCTCTCTGGGCACTGAGAATATTATTTTGTTCGTTTATTTTTTGCGTACGAACTGTTACTTTATCTTCCAGAATCTTATTGGCAGCTTTCAATTTTTGAACACGCCATTTGATGAAAGCAAAAACGAGCAATCCGAAAACAACCAAACATAAAAAATAAAACCAAATGGTTTGCCAAAAAGGAGGTGTGATTTCAATTTCCATAGCAATTCCCTTCTCATTCCAAGCACCATCATTATTACAAGCTTTCACTCTAAACGTATATTTTCCAGGAGAAAGATTAGTATAAGTTGCTTCTTGCTTTTTGCCAACCATAATCCAATCTTCATCAAACCCTTCGAGTTTATAAGCATATTTATTTTCGCTTGAAACATGAT
>JBIPLT010000015.1:0-22104 GCA_044368255.1 Flavobacteriales bacterium | reverse complement strand
TGCGTTGTTGGCCAAGGAGTCATTACCTTCTAATGCTACTATTGTATTGATTGGTGATGAAACAAAAATCAAAGCCGAATTAAAAAATAATAACGCTTCCGAAAATACATTCGAAATCGTTCATGCGCCAGATGTAATCGAAATGCATGAGCATCCCACTCGAGCATTGCCTCAAAAACCCAATTCAAGCATTGCTGTTGGGTTTTCCCTTTTAAAAAAAGGAGAAATTCAATCTTTTGCCAGTGCAGGAAATACTGGAGCCATGTTGGTTGGATCAATTTACAGCGTAGGAACTGCTCCTGGTGTAATTCGACCATGTATTACTTCTATTCTTCCAAAATTTGAAGGAGGATATAATTTACTTTTAGATGTTGGTTCAAACGCAGATTGCAAACCTGATGTATTATATCAATTTGCAATATTAGGGAGTATTTACGCTGAATCAGTTTATGGAATTAAAAATCCAAAAGTAGGATTATTAAATATAGGTGAGGAAAGTGAAAAGGGTAACATATTAACTCAAGCTGCTCACACTTTAATGAAAGAAACCACTGATTTTAATTTTGTGGGAAATATTGAAGGAAGAGATATTTTTAGAGATAAATGTGATGTTATAGTGTGCGATGGTTTCACAGGAAATGTGGTTTTAAAGCAAGCCGAAGGAATTTATTGGTTGATGAAAAAACGCGGAATAAAAGACGAGTATTTTGATCGATTTAATTACGAAAATTATGGCGGAACAGCCGTATTAGGTGTAAACTCAAATGTGATCATCGGACATGGAATTTCCAATGATATTGCATTCAAAAATATGATTCTTCATTCAAAAGATGTGGTAAGTGCACAAATCACTTCTAAAATCAAAGAACAATTCAACAAATGGGCAAAGTAACAGCCACTATAACTGCCGTGGGTGGATATGTGCCCGATCAAGTCTTCACCAATGATGATTTATCAAAATTCGTTGATACCAATGATGAGTGGATTCAAACAAGAACGGGTATTAAAGAACGTAGATATTTAAAGAAAGAAGAAGGAACCTCTGTAATCGGTGTTGAATCTATCAAACAGATTTGTGCAAAAAGAGGAATTCATCCCGAAGAAATAGATTTAATAATTGTAGGAACCATCACACCGGATTATGGCTTTCCATCAACATCCAATGTAATCTCAGATATTATCGGTGCAAAAAATGCTTGGGGGTTCGATCTTTCTGCAGCTTGTTCAGGATTTATTTATGCATTGGCAACAGGAGCACAGTTCATAGAAACAGGACGATATAAAAAAGTAATTGTTGTGGGTTGCGATAAAATGACTTCTATTCTCAATTTCGATGACCGCACGACTTGTGTGATTTTTGGCGATGGAGGAGGAGCGGTACTTTTAGAGCCAACTGATGATGGTTCGGGAGTTTTAGATTTTGTTCTCAAAGCGGATGGTAACGGTAGAAATTATCTTTATCAACCTGCTGGAGGATCATTATTGCCTGCCACACACGAAACAGTTGATAAAAAGCAACATTTTGTTCATCAAGAAGGTAAAGCTGTTTTTAAATTTGCGGTTACCAATATGGCCGATGTTTCAGAAGAAATCATGAAAAGAAACAAGCTTTCTTCAGATGATGTAAGTTGGTTGGTTCCACATCAAGCAAATCTTCGTATTATTGATGCCACTGCCGAAAGAATGGGTCTCGATAAAAATAAAGTAATGATTAATATCGAACGTTTTGGAAATACAACTGCAGGAACCATTCCTTTACTATTATGGGAATGGGAAAAGAAATTGAAAAAAGGAGACAATCTTGTATTGGCCGCTTTTGGAGGTGGATTTACCTGGGGATCTGTATTTTTGAAATGGGGATATAATTCGAATTAACAACTAAAAAGTGAGAAATATGAATCTTAACGAAATTCAAGATCTTATCAAGTTCGTATCTAAATCAGGTGTTTCTGAAGTGGAAATTGAACAAAAAGATTTTAAAATTGTAATTAAAGCAAATGGAAAAGGCATGGTAACGGCAGCTGCCCCATTACTACAACAACAAATTCCTGTGGCAATCCCACAGGTAATTTCTCCCGTTGCCACAACTGCTGCTGAAGCTCCAAAAGCAAACGCACCAGTTGCTGATGATTCAAAATATATTACGGTTAAATCACCAATGATTGGAACCTTTTATCGTTCTTCAGGTCCAGATAAACCAGTATTCGTAAACGTTGGCGATACTATCAAAAAAGGAGATAAAATTTGTATTATCGAAGCAATGAAACTTTTCAATGAAATTGAAGCTGAAGTAAGCGGAAAAATTGTAAAAGTTTTGACGGATGATGCAAAACCTGTCGAATACGATCAACCATTATTCTTAGTAGAACCTGCTTAAGGTTTTATAAAAATGAAAGCCGCATTAAATGATGCGGTTTTGTTTTATTAAATAAAAAATTTATGGCTGCTATATTTAAAAAAAGTTCCAAGAAAACTCCACCTAAAGGGGAAGTTAAAATGTTCAATAAGATTTTAATTGCCAATCGTGGTGAAATTGCCCTTCGTATTATTCGTACCTGTAAAGAAATGAATATTCGTACCGTGGCAGTTTACTCTACGGCCGATAAAGATAGTTTACATGTGCGTTTTGCCGATGAAGCAGTTTGTATTGGTCCTCCTTCAAGTAAAGAATCTTATTTGAACATGAGTAGAATTATTGCAGCTGCCGAAATTACCAATGCAGATGCTATTCATCCTGGTTATGGATTTCTCTCAGAGAATTCTAAATTTTCGAAAATTTGCGCAGAAAGTAATATTAAATTCATTGGTGCTACTCCCGATCAAATAGATTCTATGGGAGACAAAGCCAATGCAAAAGCAACCATGATTAAAGCAGGTGTTCCTTGTATTCCTGGTTCTGATGGATTAATGAAAAGCGCAGATGATGCAAAGAAACTTGCGGCAAAAATTAAATATCCAATCATTCTCAAGGCAACAGCTGGTGGTGGTGGAAAAGGAATGCGTTTGGTTTGGAAAGAAGAGGATTTAGAACCTGCTTGGGATAGTGCAAAACAAGAAGCCTCAGCTGCTTTTGGTAACGATGGTATTTACATGGAGAAATATATTGAAGAACCACGCCATATCGAAATTCAAGTAGCAGGGGATCAATATGGAAATGCATGTCACTTGAGCGAGCGGGATTGTTCGATTCAAAGAAGACATCAGAAATTAGTGGAGGAAACGCCATCTCCATTTATGACGAAAGAACTTCGTAAGAAAATGGGTGATGCTGCTATTAAAGCAGTTAAAGCAATTGCTTACGAAGGCGTAGGAACAGTAGAGTTTTTGGTAGATAAACACCGGAATTTCTACTTCATGGAAATGAATACGCGTATTCAAGTAGAACATACTATCACCGAAGAGGTAATTGACTATGATTTGGTGAAAGAACAAATAAAAATAGCTGCTGGAGTGAAAATTTCTGGTAAAAATTACGAACCGCAAATGCACGCTATTCAGTGTAGAATAAATGCAGAAGATCCCTTTAGAAATTTTGCTCCTTCTCCAGGAAAAATCACCAATTATCATTCTCCTGGCGGGCATGGTATTCGTATCGATACACATGTGTATGCCGGATATTCCATTCCACCGAATTACGATTCGATGATAGGAAAATTAATCACGGTTGCTCGTACTCGTGAAGAAGCCATTACCAAAATGCAACGTGCATTGGATGAATATATCATTGAAGGAGTAAAAACAACAATTCCTTTTCATCAAGCATTGATGAAAGACAAAGATTTCCGTGCTGGTAATTTTACCACCAAATTCATTGAGGATTTTTGGCACCCTGAGCAGCAGAAATAATTTTCAAAGACTTTAATTAAAATGCGATTCGATTGGGGTCGCATTTTTTATTGAATTCATATTCTTTTATGCTAATTCATCCTACATCTTTACTATTTCATCTAAAAATAAGGAAGTAACTCTTGGGCACTCTCTTAATTTCATTATTTTTATAGCAAATCATTCGGATATGCCCACTTTAGGACAATTTATGAGCAGAAATGCACCTATTACAAAAGATGAGATTGCTTTAATTAATTCTCACACAGAAGAAATAAATTTAAGCAAAAATGAATTTTTGAAAGAAGCTGGCCAGCAAACTCCAGGTGTTTATTATTTGACTCAAGGGGCGATGAGATCCTATTTTTTAAACGACGGTAAAAATGTAACTTGGAAGTTCTACTTTCCCGGTGATTTACCAACCGATTATTTCAGTTTTCTTCATCAGGAACCAACTAAATTGAGCTTTGTTGCACTTACACCTACAAAAATCCAATTACTTCCAAAAACGGCTATCACTAAACTTGTGAAGAAAGTGGAAAAAGGAAAAGAACTAGAAAATTTTTTTAGTCGTTTTGCCTATTTGGATGTTCGACAAAGAGCAGAGCAATTATTATTGCTTAATCCTGAACAACGTTATGAAAAGTTAGTTTCTCGTAATCCCGAATTAGTAAGAGAACTTCCTGCACAACATATCGCTACTTATTTAGGAATCCAACCACCCAGTTATTCCCGATTGAAAAGAAGGTATTTTACCAATAAAAAGAACAAATAATTTTTAGGTAATTTGTTTCTCGTTTTTTGTTAAGAATATCCAACTTAAGAGAATCCTACCTATAACGACCTAGTAGCTAACTAAAAACGAAAAATTAAAAATAAAAAATTATTGCAAGCCTTTCATATCTTTGCATTCATATTCAATTTTATGAAGAATTTAATCTACGCCTTACCACTGTCTCTTTTGATTTTCTCTTGTGGCTCATCCGAGGAAACGAAATCCGAAAAAGAAGTTACTACAGAGCCAGAAACTGTAAAAGAAGAAGTAGTATCAGCCGAAAAAGTAGCTTACGATACTTTGCTTACAGCCTCATCACAGTTAATAGCTGGACTTTCTCCCGACCATTCTGCTTTTACCTCTGTAATTACTTCAGATTATTATAAAATTTATTCCTCTTTTACTTCAGACGCATGGAAAGTTTCCGATTCCACAATGCTTTCCCCGATTAATAAATGGTGCCGAGAAAATAATGTAATTGATGAACGTGATTCATTGCAATGTTTTTATCCATTATCAGGACCTGATTTTTTATTTGGCAATGCTTTTTGGCCGAATGCACAGAAATATATTATGTTGGGTTTAGAACCGAAAGGATCGCTGCCTGATTTCACCACATTCAAAGAAGATGAATGGAAAAAATATTTCGAAAACATGAGAGGCTCGATGAAATATCTCAACACTCGTGGGTATTTCGTAACTGCACATATGAGTAGCGATTTCACCAAACATAGATTGAATGGAATGGTGCACATGATGTTATACATGATGGCAAGAACAAATCATAAAATCATAGAAGTGTATTATGTAAAAATTAATGCAGATGGCATTCCAGAGAAGACAGCAGATGTAAAATCACTGCCTGACGGCACGATTACAGCTATTGCCATAGATTTCACTGACAATGACCAATCACTAAAACGTACAGCATATTATTTTCAAATAGATGCTGCCGATGAAAATATGGCTGCTCATCCTGAGTTTGAGAAATTCATTCGCACAGACAAAAATAGAGTCGCTTATATGAAATCTGCTTCTTGTGTTTTGATGAATGGAAATTTTAATACCATGCGTCAATTAGTTTTAACTTGCGATCAGATTGTTCAAGATGATACGGGTGTTCCTTACCATTATTTTGATGCTTCAGCATTTGATATTTCACTATATGGAACCTATACCTCTACTATTCGCGATTTGAGTTATTGCTTGCAACGTGATTTAGTCAAGGCATTGAAAGAATCGCCCTATAATAAAGAATTACCATTCCGTATCAGTTATAATGGAAATTATGGAGAAGGAATGTTGTTGGTAGCGAAGAAGAAAAAAGCGAAATAAGAATTCATATGTACACAATTAAAGAAAATCTAGCTAAAGAACTTGCTTCTATCGAAGAACAAGGACTTTTCAAAAAAGAAAGAATCATTACCACTGCACAAGGTGCAGAAGTGAAGGTGAGCACAGGCGAAGATGTAATTATTTTCTGTGCGAATAATTATCTAGGATTATCTTCTCATCCCAAAGTGATTGAAGGAGCAAAAAAAGCCTTAGACTCTCATGGGTTTGGATTGAGTAGCGTTCGTTTCATTTGCGGAACCCAAGACATTCATAAAGAATTAGAAGCAAAAATCGCAAAGTTTCTAGGAACAGAAGACACTATTTTATATGCTGCCTGTTTCGATGCTAATGGTGGAGTATTTGAGCCGCTTTTTGGAGAAGAAGATGCCATTATTTCGGATGAATTAAATCATGCCTCTATTATTGATGGGGTTCGTTTATGCAAGGCTCAACGTTATCGCTACAAAAATTGCGATATGGCAGATTTAGAAGAACAATTAAAAAAATCTCAAGCACAAAAAAATAGAATAATTGTTACAGACGGAGTTTTTTCTATGGATGGTTTTGTAGCCCCATTAGATAAAATTTGTGATCTCGCAGATAAATATAATGCAATGGTCATGGTAGACGAATGCCATGCTTCTGGTTTCATTGGTAAAACCGGAAGAGGAACCATCGAAGCGAAGAACGTAATGGGAAGAGTAGATATTATTACTGGAACATTAGGAAAAGCTTTAGGTGGAGCAATGGGCGGATTCACTACAGGCAAGAAAGAAATAATTGAAATGCTTCGTCAACGATCACGCCCCTATTTATTTTCAAACTCATTAGCGCCTTCTATTGTTGGGGCGTCTATTGCCGTTTTTGATTTATTAAGTGAAACAACTGATTTAAGAGATAAATTAGAATGGAATGTGAATTATTTCAAAGAAGGAATGAAGAAAATAGGTTTGGATATCAAAGAAGGAGATTCTGCCATTGTTCCTGTAATGTTGTATGATGCAAAATTGGCGCAGACTTTCGCTTCTGAATTATTGAAAGAAGGAATTTACGTTATCGGATTTTTCTTTCCGGTGGTTCCAAAAGATAAAGCGAGAATTCGTGTCCAATTATCAGCAGCTCACGAAAAAGAACATTTGGATAAAGCTATCAAAGCTTTCGAAAAAGTGGGAAAACAATTAGGGGTGATCAAATAAATATGATTTATTGATTTAATGAAACTCGTATTGAAAGAAAATATTAACTCCGTAAGATTTATTCATTAACAGCAGAGTAAAATTATAAGTGCAAACCCAATAGGCTCCGTAGGAGCGAAATCTCAATATAAAAAAGTTAAACCCAGTTCTTAAAGCCCCATCGGGGCGATATCTCAATTATGAAATTTTATATTGTAATTTTTTTGATTTTTTTGATTTCCTGCACAGACTCAGAAGAGAAATCCAATGAAGCTAAAAATGAGAATTATGTAACTCAAGGAACCATCCTCCAACTTAAAGGAACGTGGGTTGAAATTAAAGACTCACTCCATATTTTAGAATTCACCGAAACCCGAATGCTCGATTTTTACAATAATTCAGAAATAAACCGATATGCTGTAACCATTTTTAGCGGCTTGCCTGGTGAAGGAGGCTTCGAAGATCCGGCCGGAAAGGTCATTCAGATCGAAGAATCGAAGGATAACTTCCACCATTTCACCATCCTAATCCTAGATTCCAATTATTTAGAATTAGTTCACAGAACTTCAGGACAAATTCAAAAATTCAATCGTTTGATAAAGTGACAATTAACATATTTTTTATAATAAGTATGCCCGTTTCCACAAATCCCCTGTTCATAAATTTGCGTGGATAAAAATTAGTTGTATTTTTGCAACCCCAATTTTTAGGGAAAAAGAATATTTTTATGGACGCACTTAGTTACAAAACAAGCATGGCAACTGCCAATAACCTTCAAAAAGAGTGGGTTGTGGTTGATGCAACAAACGTACCTCTTGGTCGCTTAGCGAGCCAAGTGGCTAAAATCGTTAGAGGTAAACATAAACCAACTTACACACCGCATTTAAATGTAGGCGATCATGTAGTGGTAATCAATGCCGAAAAGGTAAGATTTACTGGTAATAAATTGTCAGATAAGCAATACGTGAGATATACAGGTTATCCGGGTGGTCAACGTTTCGCAACGCCTGAAGAGGTATTGAGAAAAAGACCAGTTTTCATTGTAGAAACTGCAGTAAGAGGGATGCTTCCTAAGAATCGTTTAGGTCGTGATTTATTTCATAATCTTCATGTAATTGAAGGAGCAGAACATAAGTTTGAAGCGCAAAAGCCGAAAGCAATCAACATTAACGAATTAATCTGATCATAGTATGGAAGTTATTAATGCATTAGGAAGAAGAAAATCATCAATTGCTCGCGTTTATATGAAGGCTGGCAAAGGAAAGTTTACTATTAATGATTTAGATTATAAGGAGTATTTCCCAGTATCTACTCTTCAATATAAGATTAACCAAGCATTTGCTCTAACAGATACAACAGGCAAATTCGACATCGATGTAAATGTAAATGGCGGTGGAATGAATGGACAAGCAGAGGCTATCCGTTTAGGAATTTCCCGTGCACTGGTGAAATATCAAGCGGATTTAAAACCTGCTTTAAAGGCTGAAGGATTGATGACGCGTGACCCTAGAATGGTTGAGCGTAAGAAACCAGGTCAGAAAAAAGCAAGAAAGAAATTCCAGTTCTCGAAGCGTTAAACCTTGGTGGTTTAGCATCCAAACTTTTCGGACTCATTTGCTCCTGATAGATATCGGGATTGCATTTGGCTACTGAAAAGTTGTTCATGAAGCGAACAATTTCAACTCATGGGGAAAAAGCAATGAAGCAGAACAAAGTTCGCTTCAAAGCACGGAAAGTAAACAAGTAAAATAAATATAATGTCAAGGACTTCATTTAATGAATTATTAGAAGCAGGTGTACACTTTGGTCACCTTAAGAGAAAGTGGAACCCAAACATGGCTCCCTACATCTTTTCTGAAAAGAAAGGAATTCACATCATCGACCTTAATAAGACTATCGTTAAGCTAGATGAAGCTTCAAATGCAATAAAACAAATTGCAAAATCCGGAAAGAAAATTCTTTTTGTTGCAACCAAGAAACAAGCGAAAGAAGTGGTTACTGATCGTGTAACTCCAGTAAACATGCCATTCGTTATTGAACGCTGGCCTGGTGGAATGTTAACGAACTTTGCTACAATTCGTAAGTCTATTCGTAAAATGGCGGCCATTGATAAAATGACAACCGACGGAACAGCAAGTAATATTTCTAAGCGTGAGCGTCTTCAATTATCTCGTTCAAGAGCGAAACTAGAGAAAAACTTAGGTTCTATTGCAGATATGACTCGTCTCCCTTCAGCTTTGTTTATTATCGATATCAATAAGGAACATATTGCGGTTGCAGAAGCAAAAAGATTGAACATTCCTGTTTTTGCTTTAGTTGATACAAACGCAAATCCAAATACAGTTGATTTCCCTATTCCTGCTAATGATGATGCTTCAAAATCTATTGCTAAAATTTTAGATATTATCGTAATTGCCATTAACGAAGGTTTAGAAGAAAGAAAAGCAGATAAAAATGCAGAAAAATCAGCAGAAGAAAATGAGGCTGAAACTTCAGAAACTGTATTGAGTAAAAAATTACTTATCGGTGATGAAGATGAAGACGGTAAAAAAGGTAAGGATAAAGAGGTTGCTGGCGCAGGAGCTCCAGGTAAGAAACCGCGTAGACATACCAACACTGGTGGTGGCGGAAAACCAGTTAACAAGAAATAATAAAATTTAAATATTTTCGAAATTATGAGTACTGTAACTATTAGCGCAGCAGACGTAAATAAATTAAGACTTTCTACTGGCGCAGGAATGATGGACTGTAAGAAAGCGTTGATTGAAACCAATGGTGATTTTGAAGCAGCTGTTGATGTTCTTCGTAAAAAAGGACAAAAGGTAGCAGCTAACCGTGCCGATCGTGCAGCTTCTGAAGGTTGTGTTTTATCTAAAGTTAGCGCAGATAAAAAATTCGGAGTGGTTCTTTCACTGAACTGCGAAACAGATTTCGTTGCAAAAAATGAAGGATTCGTTACTTTGGCAAATTCATTTATCGATTTAGCACTTTCTAAAAAAGTTAAATCTGTTGAGGAATTTTCTCAATTAGATTTTAATGGAATTAAAGTGGCTGATAAATTGATTGAGCAAACCGGAGTAATCGGAGAGAAAATCGAAATCGGAACTTATGAAATTTTGGAAGCAGAATTTATTGGAACGTATATTCATGCAGGAAATCGTTTAGCTGTAATCGTTGCTTTCAATAAATCAACTGATGACGAAACGGGTAAACAAGTTTCTATGCAAGTGGCTGCAATGAATCCAATTGCTATCGATGAAAAATCAGTTCCAAAAGAGGTTGTAGATCGTGAAATTGAAGTGGGTAAAGATTTAGCTATACAAGAAGGGAAACCTGCTGAAATGGCTGAGAAAATTGCAATGGGCCGTTTGAATAAATTCTACAAAGAATCTACTTTATTAAATCAAGAATTCGTTCGTGATAACAAACTAACCATTAAGCAGTTTTTAACAAGTGTTGACAAAGACCTCACCGCAACAGCATTTAAGAGAGTTTCATTAAGTTGATATTTTTAAAAAGAGAGGCTAATACCTCTCTTTTTTTTATCCCTACATTTATAAAACTTTTTTCTCCATTTTGACAATATGAAATACAAAAGAATCCTTCTCAAATTAAGTGGCGAATCGCTCATGGGCGATAAAAATTTCGGAATCGATAATTCACGCCTTGCAATTTATGCGAAAGAAATAAAAGAAATTCATGATCAAGGGGTGCAAGTTGCTATTGTGATTGGCGGAGGCAATATTTTTAGAGGTGTAACTGCCGAAAAAGGAGGAATGGAACGCACGCAAGGAGATTATATGGGAATGCTCGCTACTATGATTAACAGTATGGCATTGCAAGCGGCCCTTGAGTCGATAGGCGTCCATACGCGATTACAATCAGCCATTAAGATGGAACAAATTGCTGAACCTTTTATCCGCAGAAAAGCTGTTCGACATTTAGAAAAAGGTCGGGTAGTTATTTTCGGAGCGGGAACTGGAAATCCATATTTCACGACCGATACTGCAGCAGCATTGCGTGCAGTAGAAATTGAAGCCAATGTAATTTTAAAAGGAACACGTGTGGACGGAATTTATACAGCAGATCCAGAAAAAAATCCAACCGCAACAAAATACGAAACGATTACTTTCTCGGAGGTATATGAAAAAGGATTGAATGTAATGGACATGACAGCCTTCACACTCTGTAATGAAAATAAATTACCGATCATCGTTTTCAATATGGATAAAGGCGGAGAATTGAAGAATGTGGTGGATGGGAAGAAGGTTGGGACTCTAGTCGAGATGTAAGTGAAAGATATTTTTATAAATTAGCATAAATAAAATTAGTATGACAGAAGACGTAAAATTAATATTAGACAACACCAAAGAAGAAATGCTAAGCGCAATTTCACATTTGGAATCAGAACTGGTGAAAGTAAGAGCCGGTAGAGCCACGCCTTCTATTGTAGAAAATATTTTAGTGGATTATTATGGTTCTCGTGTTCCGATGAGTCAGGTGAGTAATATTTCGGCACCAGATGCAAGAACATTAAAGATTCAACCTTGGGAGAAAGCAATGCTAGGCCCAATTGGAGAAGCAATCACTCATTCTAATTTGAGTTTGAATCCGCAAAACAATGGCGAACTGATTATTATTTCTATTCCGCCACTTACAGAAGAACGTAGAAAAGAATTAGTGAAACGTGCAAAATCAGAAGCAGAAACTGCGAAAGTGAGTATTCGTAATAATAGAAAAGAAGCGAATGATATGATCAAGGCATTAAAGGCAAAAGGCTTACCAGAAGATGAAGCGAAAGGTGCAGAAGATAAAATTCAAGATTTAACGAATTCACATATTACGAAAGTGGATGCAGTGGTTGAGGCGAAAGAGAAAGATATTATGACGGTTTAAGAGATACGAAGAGATTTTAGATATAAGACTGGAAAAGTCGAAGAAGGGGCGAGAGTCCCTTTTTTATTTTAGATTTTCGCTTTGCTCAGAATGACAAACAAGATTCTTCATTGCGTTCAGCATGAAAAAGAAAGCGAAGCGTTTTTGTCATGCTGAGGAACGAAGTATCTAAATCAAATCTCCTCATTAAGAAATTTCCATTCAGGATTGAACTCAGAAATCAAAGCATCTTTTTTTACACGAGTCCAACCTTTAATTTACTTTTCTAGCTTAATTGCATTTAAAATATATTGATGCCTTTCCCAATAAATTAAATTGGTGCAATTATATTCACCAGTGAAATGTTCTGTATCTGTTAACCTATCTTTTTTATGATAATACAACCTAGTTTTTAAATTTCCTCTCATTCCAATATACACTGAAGTTTTTGTATTATTCGTGGTAATATAAACGAAGAAGTTATAATTTTTTATAATATAGCATGAAGCAAAATTATAAATAGAAATAATAAGTGATGGCTAAGAAACTTAGTTTTTTAGTTTCTTCTCTTAAAGCGAAGCGTTTTTTGTAATGCTGGGGCACGAAGCACTGAAGGGAATTGGTATGATTTAGATTCTTCGCTATGTTCAGAATGACAAAAGAGATTTTTCTCTATGATCAGAATGACAAAAAAATTACAATCTACTATTCACTTCTTCCCAATTCACCAAATTCCACCATGCAGCTAAATAATCCGCTCTTTTATTCTGGTATTTTAAATAGTAAGCATGTTCCCAAACATCGATTCCCATAATGGGAGTTCCTTTAACTTCCGCAACATCCATCAATGGATTATCTTGATTAGGCGTTGAGGTAATTTCAAATGTTCCGTCTGATTTTTTTACTAACCATGCCCAACCTGAACCAAATCTTTTTGTTCCGGCTTCATTGAATTTTTTCTTGAATTCTTCGAAGGAAGTAAAGTTGGAATTAATTACATCTAAAATTTTTCCGTTCGGTTCTCCTCCACCTTTGGGTGACATTAAATTCCAAAATAGAGAATGATTGTAATGTCCGCCTGCATTGTTGCGCACAGCTGTGTTATAATTCGAAATATTCTTACAAATTTCTTCTAAATTATCAGCAGTAGATTTTAATTCTGTTAAAGCTTTATTGAGATTATCCACATAAGCCTTATGGTGTTTTCCATGATGAATTTCCATCGTCATTTTATCAATATGCGGCTCTAACGCATCAAATGAGTAGGGTAGAGTTGGCAAAGCAAATCCTCCGATTATTGGAGAGGAGGCAGTTGCAGCAGCAGTTTGTGTGTCACTTGGAATTACTTTACATCCCACCAATGCACCCACAGAAATCAATGCACTTTTCTTAATAAAATCTCTACGATTATTTTCACTCATTTTATACCAAATTTATTTATAATTTAATCCAATCTTCTCGTTCTTTTTCACCAATACATCTTCAAAAAATAGTTCCGTAACTTCGGCTATGCAACGATTTTTTGAAATCGTCTTGTTAATAAATTACATCGAACCTTCGGACTAAATCATAAACAAAATTGGTATTATTCAAAATTGATCATCACTTGATTTTTCTCCACTGTATTCGCTTTTTGAATACTAATACTTTTTATTTTTCCGTCTCCTGGTGATTTAATTACATTTTCCATTTTCATAGCTTCCAATACCAATAATGCTTGATCTTTGGTCACCGTTTCCCCAACATTTACCATAATATCCAAAACTTTTCCGGGCATGGGTGCCTTTAGTTCTTTGATGGTTTTGGTTTGTCCGCTCATTCCTAATTTCTCGAGTATTTCATCGTATTGATTTTTTACTTTACATACGTATTTTTTACCTTCAATTCTAAGTGTAACAGTTTTAGAATTAGCGTCCGTTTTTACTACCGATACTAATGTAGATTTACCATTTTTCAGCACATGAAACCTATATTTTCCTATTGGCGAAATATCAGCGTTTACCTGTTTGCCGTTCAGTTCGTTTCCATCTAATAGAAACTCTTTTCCATCTTGTGTGATAATCTTTAGCACTTGCCGTTTATTTTAAAATTACGACACTAAGCTACTAATTTTACCGCGGATAACAGAAATCTAGGTAATTTCATTATTATTTACCAAATTTGTTCCTGAATAAGAAAAAGATATGCAAGTCAAAAACATCCTTTTATACAGTTTTCTATCTGCGGCATTAGTTACCGCTTGTAAAACAAAGATGCCAGATAATACCACAAATACGGCAACAACTTCTATAGTATCGCTCACTAATGACACCACACCACCACCCTCATTTTTAACCGAAGAAACGGTGGTTATTGATCAGAATCCTGTAAGAGAAAGATATCAAGAGTCTTCTAAGCGAGTGAATGATATCATTCATACTAAATTAGAAGTGGATTTTGACTACAAAAAATGTAGAATGAACGGTAAGGCTACTATTGATATCAAACCTTATTTTTATCCAGTAGACTCTCTGATTTTACAGGCCAAAGGTTTTGATGTTCATAAAGTGCAAATGATTGGAAAAGGAATCAAAGATTTGAGTTTTTCTTATGAAGATAGCTCTAATTTAAAAATTGCGTTAGATCGCGCTTATACTAAAACTGAAAATTATCAAATTTATATTGAGTACACAGCTAAACCAAACGAAAGAAAAACGGGAGGAAGTTCTGCTATCTCCAGTGACAAAGGATTATATTTTATTAATCCCGATTCTAGTGAAGTAGGTAAACATGTAGAAATTTGGACACAAGGAGAAACAGAAGCAAGTTCTTGTTGGTTTCCAACTATTGATCGTCCCAATGAAAAAATGACGCACGAAATTTTGATAACCGTTCGTGATGAATTCAAAACATTATCAAATGGTTTATTGGTTAAACAAACCAAAAATAAAAACGGTTCACGCACCGACCATTGGAAAATGAATCAGCCACATACTCCTTATTTGGTGATGATGGCTATTGGTGATTATGCCATTGTGAAAGATACTTGGAAAAAGGCTAATGGAAAAGTAATGGAAGTAAACTATTACGTAGAAAAAGAATTTGAACAGTATGCGAAAGATATTTTTGGTGAAACTCCAGCGATGATTGAGTTTTTCTCTAAGAAATTAGGTGTTGAATATCCATGGGATAAGTATTCTCAAATTGTGGTTCGTGATTATGTTTCGGGTGCAATGGAAAACACAACGGCCACAATTCATGGTGAATTTTTATACAAAACAAAAAGAGAAATGATAGATGGAAATAATGAATCGATTATTGCTCACGAATTATTTCACCATTGGTTTGGAGATTTGGTTACCTGTGAATCTTGGGCGAATTTACCATTGAACGAATCATTCGCCAACTATAGTCAATATTTATGGGACGAATTTCGTCACGGAAGCGATGAGGCCGATCATCATGCTTTATCAGAGATGAATGGATACTTGATGTCATCGCAACAACAGGGAGCAGTGGATATGGTTCGATTCGATTTTAAGGATAAGGAAGAAATGTTTGATGCACACTCTTATAACAAAGGAGGAAGAATTTTGCATATGCTTCGCACTTATGTGGGTGATGAAGCATTTTTCTCAGCTCTTAAAATTTATTTGAATGAGAATCAATTTCAGCCTGCAGAGATGCATAATTTACGTTTAGCATTTGAAAAAGTAACGGGTGAAGATATGAATTGGTTTTTCAACCAATGGTTTTTTGATAAGGGTCATCCTGATTTAGAAATTACTTATCATTTCGATAAGGGAAGACAAGTGGTGTATGTTAAACAGAAACAGAATTTCGATATTGTACCGTTATATCGCTTACCTATTGACGTTGATTTGTATTTAACTTCAGGAGTGAAAAGACACCGAATTGTATTGGAAAAGGAAATTGATACATTTTATTTTTACAATTTACCAGAGAAGCCTTGGTTAGTAAACGTAGATGCCACTAAAACATTATTGTGTACAAAGGATGATAAAAAAGAAATTGGACAATACGTGTATCAATATTATAATGCACCGAAATATATAGATAGATTAGAAGCGATTAAAGCCTGTGCTAGTTCTACAGATGATGCGGCCATTGGAGTGATCATAGACGCGATGAACGATAAATATTGGAACCTTCGTGAAACGGCAATGAAGAATTTGAAAAAAGCGAGTAAAAAGCGAAAATCAGATATTAAAACTAAATTGATGGATTTGGCACAGAACGATCCAAAATCAGATGTGCGAGCAGAGGCAGTAAAACAACTTACCAAATATTTCGAAGAGGAAAAGGATTTAATAGTAATTTATCAAAAAGCAATTAAAGATGAATCTTATCAGGTAATGGCACAAGGAATGAAATCATTGTCAAAATTAGACCCCAAAGAAGGCTTGATATTAGCAAGAAGTATGAAATCAGAAAAAAATAGTTCAATAAAAAGTGCAGTGGCAGAAATTTTGGTGGAAAGTGGAACAGAAGAAGATCACCCCTATTTTACGGAAATGTTGAAAGATCTAGATGGTTATGAAAGTTTTACTTTTTTACCGTTGTATGGTGAATATTTAAAGAATCAAAATGATGATGAAATCGAAAAAGGGGTGAAGCTTTTCGAAGGCTTTGCAAGAAGTAAAGGCGCCTGGTATGATCGTTATATGGGAATGAGTCAATTGGCAAACATGCAAACTTTTTACGAAACAAAATTAGCTGATTTTAAAAGTGAAATGGAATCACATACAGCTGCAGGAAAAACTTCTGATGCCCAAATTGCCGAGCAAAAAATGATGCAGGCGAAGAAAAAATCAGATGAAATTGGAGCGCTTATTTTAGAGATTCGTAAGAGCGAAGAAGCTTCTGGAAATATTCAAATCATTCAAGAAGACTAAAAAAATAAGAGCGAGAAAGAGAGCGAGAGTGTAAGAAATCTGAGCGAGAAAGAGAGCCGAGAAACAGAATGAGAAACAAATTGAGAGCGCAAGAGAAAGCGTGAGAATGAGAGCGAAAATCAGTGTGAATTTAACTTTCCGTTTTCTAATTTTTTCTACTGAAAACAACCAATTGCCTTCCTACTATTTTTCTTCTTGTATTGTGAACCGTTTTGTCATCCTAAGCGATGCACTGAGTTCATCGAAGTGTAGCTTTGAGTCTTCGAAAAGTGTATCGAAGGATATTAATTCTGCCTACTGAAGTTTACCAATTGCTAGCTGTTTTCCTCTCTGCTAATTCCACCGCGAACATCTTCTACTTTTCTATAAACTCAATATTGAAATCAACTAGATTGACAAACGATTGAATTCTTTTATCGATTTCTGATTCGGTGATATTAATGATTCTTTCTGTTCCGAATTTTTCAACGGTAAATGAAGCCAAAGAAGAACCAATGATGATGGCTCTTTTCATATTCTCGAATGAAATATCGTTGGTATGAGCAATAAATCCGATGAATCCTCCAGCAAAAGTATCTCCTGCCCCTGTAGGATCTAAAACTTCTTCTAATGGAAGGGCTGGTGCAAAAAACATATTTTCTTTATCAAACAATAATGCGCCATGTTCTCCTTTTTTAATCACCACATATTTTGGTCCCATAGTTAGAATCTTTCGAGCAGCTTTAACCAAAGAATACTCTCCAGAAAGCTGACGAGCTTCTTCATCATTAATGGTAATCACATCTACCAGCTTAATTACTTCTTTTAATGGCTCTAGCGCAATATCCATCCAAAAATTCATGGTATCCAATACCACTAGTTTTGGGCGATTTTTCAATTGTTTAATTACTTTTAATTGAACATTGGGATCTAAATTTCCTAACATCAAATACTCGCAATCTTGATAGGAGGCTGGAACGATTGGATCAAAATTAGCCAGTACATTTAATTGTGTATCTAAAGTATCACGTGTATTTAAATCATAATGATATTTACCCGACCAGAAAAAAGATTTTTCACCTTTTTTGATTTGTAAACCTTCTAAATCAATGCCCTTTTTTTTCAAACGCTCCAGCATTTCCATGTCATAATCATCACCAACTACCGAAATAAGTTTATTTGATTTATTGAAATAAGAAGCAGCAATAGAAATAAAGGTAGCGGCACCACCAACAATTTTATCTGTTTTACCAAAAGGTGTTTCGATCGCATCAAAAGCAACAGTTCCAACAATAACTAGGTTCATAAATTAATTTTTGGCAAATATAAATGAAAAATCGTGGAAGTAGGCTTAAAAATATCATTGATAATCAACCATTTTTTTTAAATCAAATAAATTCAAATCACTAATAATAAACCCCTAGTGATTTTTATGGGACTAAAACAAATGAAATTCATCGCTAGAAATGGCTTTTAAAATTCGGATTATCAAATATTACTTACCTTTGAGGCTGTTACAGTAGTGTAGCAAGTAATCATTTTTTGAATTGTTCAAGTTATGTATTAAGCTTCAAAACATGTCAATTATTGTTTTGAAACACAAAAGATTTTTAAAATTGATTAAAAAACTATGAAATCAAAAGCAAACATTCGCTTTGTCCCTCAGCAAAAGACCGATTTTTTTATGGTCTTAAAAAAGAGAGTCGATCAATATTTTGAGGATAATAAAATTTCTCGCCATGCCAATGGGGCTATGGTTTTAAAAACTATTATTTTGCTTACAGCATATTTAGGCCCATTCATTTATATGTTGTTTGCTCAGCCTTCATTTGGAATAAGTATGGGAATGTGGGCCATTATGGGATTTGCTATGGCGGGTATAGGAATGAGTATTATGCACGATGCAAATCATGGTGCGTATTCTTCTAATGAAAAAATAAATTCTTGGGTAGGTTATACTATTAATCTTTGTGGTGGTGGAGTTTTTAATTGGAAAATTCAACATAATTTAATGCATCATACTTATACTAATATTTCTGATTACGATGAAGATATTGAAAGTAAATTATCAATGCGTTTTGATCCACATTCTGAATTAAAATGGTATCATCGTTTTCAATGGTTTTTAGCATTTTTTTACTACGGAATTATTACTTTGTATTGGGTTTTATTAAAAGATTTTGTTCAGTATGTAAAGTATATAAAGAACGGTGTTAATAGAAATTCACCGGCTAAGAACCGAGTAGTATTAGCTAAGATTATTATTCTGAAATTGATTTATTTTTTCGTGATTTTAGTGCTTCCGATTGCAATTATTGGCATACCCGTTTTTACAGTCGTGATGGGTTTTCTTTTGATGCACTTCATTGGTGGATTTATTTTGAGTACCGTTTTTCAATTAGCGCATACTGTTGACGAAACCCATCATCCACTTCCTAATAAAGATGGAGTAATTGAAAATGATTGGGCTATTCATCAACTGCAAACAACCATGAATTTTTGTCGCGGGAATAAAATTATTTCTTGGTATGTAGGCGGATTGAACTATCAGGTAGAACATCATTTATTTTCGAGAATTTCTCATGTTCATTATCCAGCTATTTCTCATATCGTAAAAGCTACAGCCGAAGAATATGGTGTTTCTTATTTAGAAAATAAAACCCTTGTTGGAGCGCTATCCTCTCACGTTAGAGCATTGAAAAGATTTGGAAAACTTCCAGATTTGAATGAGGTAATGGGATAAAAATTTTTTCCTTTCTGTATTTCCCTTTTATTTTTAGATTATATTTAGTGATAATTTAAGTTATTGCTAGAAATCATCAACTATTCAGGCAATACATGTAAAACCAAAAGCTATGAAAAAATCACTACTTCTATTTGCATTTATTATTTCGTTTTTAATTGGACAATCGCAATGCACGGTTGACTTTTCTCAAACCTCCCCAGGTTTATATCCTGACTCCTTACCTGATGCTTTTGTTGGACAATCCTATAGCGAAGACATCACTTTTGTTTTACCACTCGATACAATGGGTTATTTATTTACCAATTTTAATATTCTTTCTATTTCCCTTCCTGTTGGATTAAACTGGGTTTGTAATAGTTCAGCGAATGGATGTAACTATAATCCACAGGTAAATCAATATGGATGTGTGAACGTATATGGAACACCATTATTAGCCGGACAATACAATATCGATGTAACTGTTATTGCAGATTTAAATATCGTGCAAGGCGTGCCTGTTACGTTTCAAGTTTATATGGAAGTTTTACCTAGCAATACTTCTGTTACCAACACCGGATTTAGTATGTTAGGCTCAACAGGATGCTTGCCCATCACGGTTAATTTTACCAATAACAATCCGGGTTTATTAGCTTATGAATGGAATTTTGGAAATGGAAACACGAGTACCGTAGAAAATCCTTCTCCACAAATTTATAATGCAATTGGTAATCATGTGGTAAGTTATAAAGCCTGGGATAATTTAACGGCAACCAATGTTTATACTTTGACTTCGGTTACTATAAATACCATTCAAAATGTTTTTTCATGGGGATATCCAACAGAATTAAATCCGGACCCTTATTTTAAAATTAAAGAAAACGGAAATGTTATTTATAACTCCAATTATGTTGCAGATACACCTCCGCCACTTTCATGGACGGTTAACATCGTTATGAATGCTGCTAATACATATGTTATTGAAGTTTGGGATGAAGATGATTATGAAATTTTCTATGGTGGAGATGATTTAGTGGGTACCCATACCATGAATATAAATGGTTGTAGTGGTTGTGCAGCAGGCACTGACGCGATTGTTAGTTATAATATCAATCAGGTGGTGATACCTCCAGTTCCATTGGTAGTTTCTGCTGATACGGTTAGAGTTTATGGTTATCCTGGAACTCCGAATATTGTTTATGATTCTTTAGCGCACGAATTAAGTACAGATACATTAAATTATTTTTTACAATGGTATTATAATGAAAGCCCGATTTCAGGATCCACTTTAGATACTTTTAATGTACAATTATCAGGTGATTATTATGTTTTAGCAATAAACGCAGATGGCTGTGTTGCTTTTTCTGATACCATTACCGCCATCTTTTGTTCAGGTTTGGCTGCCACAATAAACGTGAACGGAAATGTATTTTCTACTCCCGATACTACCGGAAATACGTTTCAGTGGTATGATGCTAATGGACCAATTAGTGGAGCTAATCAATCTTTTTATGTGGTAACAACGGCCGGAGCTTATTATGTGGAAGTTACGGATGAATTTGGGTGCAATTATATTTCTAATACATTGAATTCAACACTTAGCGTTAATGAAGATATGATTTCTACTTTGGAATATTTTCCTAATCCTGCCAATGAATTTATCACTGTTCGTTGGAGTGAAAATCAACTGATGAATAAATTACGATTAGTAGATATCACAGGAAAAGAAATTTTGAGCTTTTCAAATCTTCACCATCAACAAACCATTCAGTTAAAAGATATTTCGAAAGGAATTTATTTTATCGAATGCACTTTTGGAGAAACAATAAGAACAGAAAAGATCATAGTAGAATAGGTTTGTATCATCAAAAAAGAAATAAAAACGTTATATAAAAAACAGAAATTATGAAAAAGAAAATTTTACTTAGTTCAATTTGTGCTTTAATTGGGATGGTTTCATTCGCACAAAACTTTACCATTACTGGAACTATCACGGATGTAAATGCAAATCCAGTTCCGAATCACGAAGTTTATATTTCAGCTGATAGTATAGTTTTTAATTATTATAACACCGTTGTTACAGATGCAAACGGAAATTATACGGATGTAATTGCTAATGGTGCACAAGTTGGTCCAAATATTGAATTTTATATTGCAACATATGATTATTGCACACCGAGTGGTGGGTGGCAAACAGCAACTTTAAGTAATAACCAAGGTACGGTTACCTCTGGAATAGCTGACTTCGTTATTTGTGATAGTAATGGCATTACAAATAATTGTACTGCTTCTTTTTATGGCTATGATCAAAACAATTCAGGAAATTATTATTTCGTGGATATGTCTTATGGTTCTGGGTTAACTTATTTTTGGGATTTTGGTGATGGAAATTCTTCAACACTGCAATATCCTTCAAATACTTTTGCGACCGGAACATATTCTGTTTGTTTAACAGTTACTGGTGCAAATTGTACGGATACTTATTGCCAAACTATCATAGTTGGTGGTCTGGCTTGTAATGCT
>JBIPLT010000145.1:0-7654 GCA_044368255.1 Flavobacteriales bacterium | reverse complement strand
CAATTCGATAGAAGATATTGAAGAACTAGTCAAATATGCCCACCTTTTCAAGGCGCAGGTCTTTGTGGTCGTCAACACCATTTTATACGATAACGAACTCGAAGAATGTCAGAAACTCGTGCATCGATTATATCAAATTGGAGTAGATGCGTTGATTGTGCAAGATATGGCTCTTCTCGAAATGGATTTGCCGCCCATCGTTATTCATGCCAGCACGCAAGCCAATAACCGCGACCCTAAACATGTCAAATTTTTGGCCGATGCCGGAATGAAAAGAGTAGTGCTAGCCCGTGAATTAAATTTAGATCAAATTCGCGCGATAAGTGACGCCACCGATGTGGAACTCGAATTTTTCGTTTCTGGGGCGCTCTGCGTTTCTTTCAGTGGTAATTGTTACATGAGTGTGGCCAATGGAGAAAGATCAGCCAACCGAGGCTCCTGTGCGCAAAATTGTCGCTTGCCTTATCAATTGCTCGATGGCAATGGAGAAACGCTGATACAAACTAGTCATTTACTCTCGATAAAAGATTTGGATCTGAGTGATCACTTACCTGCATTAATTGAAGTGGGAGTTACTTCTTTCAAAATAGAAGGCCGATTGAAAGATGCGGTGTATGTAAAAAACAATGTTTCCTATTTACGTCAGCGGTTGGATGCTTTCCTCGAAAACAACGAGAAATTTACTAAAGCTTCTTCCGGAAAAATCATTTATAATTTCGAACCACAGATGGACCGCAGTTTCAATCGCGGCTATACCGATTATTTTCTCAATAAACGAAAAGAACGTATCGGCTCTTGGGATACCCCAAAATCACAAGGTCAGTTTATCGGAAAAGTTTTAGAAGCCAATGGAAAAGGGTATAAAATAGAAAATTCCGACCTATTGAATAATGGAGATGGTTTGTATTTCCTCAATGAAAACGAAGAAGCCGATGGAGCACAAATCAATGTGATTTTAAATAATACCGTTATTCTCAATAATCCGAAAACGATCAAACCGGGTACGATGATTTACCGTAATTCGGATGCAGAATTTATTCGTTTGGTAGAGCGGGATGATAGCGCCATTCGTAAAATAGGAGTGAAGCTACATTTGCAAGAAACCTCAACCGGATTTCAACTGGATGTGATAGATGAAGACGGGCATAAAGCAATAGTGATTCATACTTCTGCCAAAGAAGTTTCGAAGAAACCTGAAATGGAAGCGGATATTAAAAAGAATCTTTCTAAGACGGGAAATACGCCTTTTACAGCCGAAGAAATCCAAATTTCCTTTACCGAAAATTGGTTTTTACCAATATCCCGTATCAATGAATTACGCAGAGAAGTGTTAGAACAATTGATGGATATTCGGATACGAGATTATAAACGAGAAGAATTTCAGATACAAAAAACGGATCATCCCTATCCGGTAGAAAAATTGGATTTTACCTATAATGTGAGTAATAAAATGGCACGTGCTTTTTATCAGCGTCATGGCGTATCGGAAATGGAAAAAGCTTTCGAATTACAATGGGATCCAGGAAAATCACGAGTGATGACCACCAAATATTGCGTGAAATACGAGTTAGGAAAATGTCCGATACACCAACGCGAAACCATGGGTGAAAAATTAAAAGAACCACTCACGTTAAAGCATGGAGAAATAGAGTACAAGCTCAAGTTCAATTGCAAACCCTGTGAAATGGAGATTTGGGAGAAAGACGCAGAATTTGAGATAGACGAGGATTGGGATTTTTAGGAAGATAGTTTAAGGTTTAAAGTTTAAGGTTCAAGGTTCAACCCTTCGATACCTGCCAGAATGAATGAATTCATCTTTCGGGCTGGCGCTTCGAAGACTCGGTTACTCCTTTCAGTCGTGAAGGAGTTCTCAGGGTGACCAGTTTAAAGTTTAAGGTTTAATGTTCATAGGTACACGCGTCCCCCTCGTGAATCCCGAAGGATTCTTTGATTCAAATGAGAAAAAAATGAAAATATCAAAAGCGGGTAGGGGTAGGAAAGTTGAGCATCTTTTATAATTTAATTAATCAAAACAAATGAAAAACTCCAGTAATATCAAATTATCAACTTTAAGAAAGAAACTTCTTCAATGCGATAAGAAATTAATTTCAGTCCTTAAAAAACGCTTTTCCATTACCCAAAAAATTGGCGATTTAAAACGCCAACAAAAAATGGAAGTGACTCAATCTAACTTTTGGAAAAAAAGCGCTCTGAAGCGCCAGAAATGGGCAGTGAAAGAAAAAATAAATAAAGAAATGGTCAAAGCGATTTTTGATCAGATTCATAAGTATTCGTTGGAACAGCAGAAATCCAAACCGAAAAAAAAATGAGTGTCATTAAATCGTCAGAAAAATAAATAAAACTGCTGCTTTATTGTGGTTCCTGAATTTGTATATTTTTTATTGGAAAATCTAACTCCAGTATAAAATTAGCCGCTTTTGGATAATTGACTTGCGCTTTTAATTGCCTACATAATGTATTGATTAAATTTAAACCAAAACCTTTACTTTTGATAATTTCATCTTCAGTTTGATATAATCCTTTTCCAGAATCGGTATAGATGAAATGTACCCTATCTTCTTTTAATTCCATTGACATTGAAATTTCTATGAAGTTGTTGATGATACCGTATTTAAAACTGTTGGATAATAATTCATTAAATATTAAACCAAAGGTTACCGCTTTTGAAATATCCGTATAAATATGTTCTATATGTAAGTTAGATTTAAACTGTTCGGTTGCTGTTTTGTTAAGTATTTTTTTATGATAATCAATCAACTCCTTAATGTAATCGCCAAGATTAACTTTTGAAAATAAAGTGCTTTGATATAATTTTTGATGCACCAAGGCAACTGTTTTAATTCTTGATTGAATATCGGTAAGCACATCTTTTAAATGGTCATCCGTTTCCTTGCTTTTTTTCAACTCAACCATCCCATCAATAACAGCCAAATTATTTTTTACCCTATGATGAACTTCACCCAAAAGCGTTTCTTTTTCATACACCGATTCAGCCAATAATAGTTCGTGCCTTTTTAACTTGGTTACATCCAATCCAATTCCAATTGTAATACCTTTCTCTTTTAAATAATATAAACGCCTTTCTTGGTAGGAGTTTTCACCATTTTGAGTGTGTTCATCAAGCCAAATTGCCAAAGGGTTTGATTCATTAATTTTGTTATAATTATCTTTTCTTTTTTCAGCAATCTCAATAGGTAAATTTTTATATTCTGCATACTCAAAATCATCTTTACCAATTATCCATTGTCTAGTTTCATCATCTTTAACCGCTTCTTTATTTACAAAAATATATTTCTGTTTTTTATCATATACTGCAATATCTACCGGCGTATTATTTAATATATTCTCGTAAAATTGTTTTTGTTTTAAAATGGCTGCTTCTTTTAATTTAAGCTCGGTAGATTCATATCGAATTGCAATGTATTGAATCGGCTTACCATTTTCCATAAACGGAACGATGGTAGTTTCTACATAATATTCTGATCCATCTTTAGCCTTGTTTTTAATTTCACCTTTCCAATTAGCCCCGGATGAAATGGTTTGCCACAGGTGTTTAAAAAACTCTTTTGAATGGTAGTTTGAATTAACGATGTTATGATTAGCGCCAATTAATTCGTGTTGTGAATATTTTGAAATTTCGCAAAATTTATCATTGACATAAGTAATAAAACCTTTAGTATCAGTAATACTAACAATGGCTGATGAATCAATAGCTGTTTTATAGTTTAACAATTCAATTTCTGCTAACTTTTTGGCAGTAATATCGCCCGCAATACCTGTCATTAAATAAGGAACACCTTCTTCATTTTTAAGAACTTTTGTATTGCTATAAATCCATTTTACTTTATTTGAACCAGTAACAATTCTATATTCTAAATTAGTATATCCAACCGTAAATAAAGCTTCCGATTCTTTTAATACTCTTTCTTTATCATCAGGATGAATAACATCCGACCACAAATTAGCATTTGCATACCAGTTTTCTAATGGCATTTCATATAACGCAAGGGCAGATTCACTTACGTAATTTAATTTAAATTCCGGTAAACTTACTCCCCAAACAGTTTCGTTTAAAGAGCTCATCACACGTTCTAATTGATCTTTACTTTGTTTTAATTCGAAAGCTTTGCGTTGTTCTTCAATTTTAACGCGATTAATTTCGGTAACATCTTTTAAAAATGAGTTTACTTCACTTAAGGTGTTATTTTCATACTTGCAAATTACATTCCCTTCAATGTCTACCTTTATGCCTTTTTTACTAATTAAGCTATAATTAACCTCCAACGAGTTATGCTGACCGCTGGTTACCTCGCCAAAAAAAGACATGCAATGTTGCTGCGAATCGGGATGTATATAATTAAATATATTGCTACCTAAAACTTCTCTTAACGTATAATTCATCTTTACAAGCCACGAATTATTTACATACAATATGGTTCCCTTGCTATCTAAAGATACTATTAAATCGTGCGTAGTTTGCAATAAATTACTGTAACGCTTTTGCGCCTCTGCAATACTTTTAAGATTTGCTTCTAACTGCTTTTGATTTTCAGCAATTTTTTTATTTTTAATTTCTAAATCGGTTACATCTTGCTGTACAGAAATAAAATAAAGTAGTTCATTTTTATCATCAAACACCGGGTTTAATTGCACCGCTACATAATATAACTCTCCATTTTTTTTATAATTTGCAATGGTAAGTTCAACGGAAGTTTTTGTTTGAATAGCTTTGCGCAACAGACTCGTTTTATCTGGCTCAGTTTCGGGACCTGTTAAAAAACTGCCGGGTGTTTTTCCTATAATTTCGTGTAATTTATAGCCCGTATAATTTTCAAAATATTCATTTACCCAAGTGATCTTACCCTCTTTGTCGCCATAAATAACATTATTTGGGGTATGAGTAGCCAAGTAAGCCAACCGCTTATTTTCTTCGTTTTGTTTTTTAATTAAGTTGTTTTTTTTGATGGCCAAATACGCATCGCCAGCTAACGAAGCAAATACTTTTAAAACCGCCAAATGTTTATCGGTAAAGGCATTAGGTTTTTCGCTTTGCAAACCAAAAGCGCCAATAATTTGATTATTTGATTTTACAGGAACGTAAAGACGAGAACGTGTATGCGATTTTTTTACGGAATTAATGGAAAAAGGATGATGTTCGGCGTCTTGATCATTTACCCACAAAATTTCTCCAGTTTTAAAAACGTAGCCAGGATGCCTTTCCATGGCTGTTAATTCAGCATTTTCCTTCTCTACTTTTGAAAAACCTTTTGCGTAGAATAATTTTAATTTATTTTCTTCTTCGTTGTATAAATAAAGTCCATTCGTATCGCTTTCAGCAACTAACTCAATTTGAACTTTAATAGTTTCAATTAGCACTTCAAAACTATCTAAACTAGCAAAACTATCTACCAATTTTTCAATTTCTGCTAGTGTGCTTATTAATCTCATATTATAATTATTAAGCTAACATACTTAAAGCGGCATTCATGCATTCTTCATCTTGTTTATAATGGCCGCCACTTATACCAATAGCTCCAACAATAGCTCCATCAATAGTAATAGGTGAGCCACCGCCCAACAATATAAAATCTTTTAAATTATGTGCGCCATCATTTAAAATAGGATCGTCTTTAATAAAATTATACCAGGCATCACCTGTTGGAAAACCAAAACCTACCGCAGTAACTGCTTTTTTTCGAGAAGCATCAATTGAAATTAAAGGAGCATTATCCATGCGAGAAAATACTTTTAAATTTCCGCTTTCGTCAACAATGGTTATGGCGATAGAAAATCCAATTTCTTGTGCTTTTTTTGTTGCTGCTTCAATCATTTGTTGAGCAAGCATTGTACTAATTGATTTTTTTGTAAACGTATTCATAGGGGAGTGATTTTATTTACAGCTATTGAAATAGTTGATTTTGTATAATTTAGTGTAGCTTGCTATCCATGATTAATTAAGTAAATAAAACTTAATAAAATGTGGCACAAAAATAAAGTGATTTTTTTTAAATTAAATTTAAAAATCAGGCATCAAAATTAGCAAAAATACATTAATATATAGTAAATTAATAATAAGATATGTAGAGTGAGTTAAATGAAGCGGTAAAAATTAAAACTTAATTTGTTTAGTGTTTATAAATGAAGTAACCGCTTTTTACAATTCTTTAAACGAATCAATTCCTATTTTCACACCTGATGAATGGGTGAGCCAACAGGTGTAAATCTCCAACAATTAAAATAGGCCAAATAACTATTAATAAGGTTATGCGTTAGAATATCATTTTGCTTATAATTTATATTATGTTAAACAGGATATTTCTGTAATATAGGTATTTATAGTGATAATTCAAATTGTACTCATAAAATACATTGATGACAATTAAAAGTACTACTTTTGTTTATCATGATAATTAAAAGTAACACTTTCGATTATCATAGAAATTTAATACTTAATTTTATATGTTTTCACGCAAACAAATCCTACTCGATTCTGGAAAAGAAAGCCTTTTTTTATGGGGCGCTCGTCAAACGGGTAAAAGCACTTTATTGAAACAATTATTTCCAGATGCTATTTGGTTTGACTTATTGCTTTCTGATGTTTATGATCGATTAGCTAGAAATCCTTCGATTATCCGTGAATACGCACTACAAAACCCTAAAAACAAAACTATAATAATTGATGAAATACAACGTCTTCCCGAACTACTAAATGAAATTCATTGGTTGATTGAAAATACCGGAACTAAATTTATCATGAGTGGATCTAGCTCCAGAAAAATTAGTCGTTCTGGAGCAAATTTATTGGGCGGACGAGCCTTACGTTATGAATTATTTCCTCTTGTTAGTGCCGAAATTCCTGATTTCGATTTAAAAAAAGCATTGAATAATGGTCTTTTGCCTCGACATTATTTAGCAGAAAATCCTAAAAAAATGCTTTCCTCTTATATTGGCAATTATTTACGTGATGAAATCGTAAATGAAGCCAAAATTCGCAACGTAAAAGTGTTTTCTCATTTTTTAGAAGCTGCCGCTTTTAGCAATGGTGAAATGGTGAATTACTCAAATATAGCCGCTGACTGTGGAGTTTCAGCTCCTACCATTCGAGAGTATTTTCAAATTTTACAGGATACACTGATTGGTAAAATGGTTCCTGTTTACCAGAAAAAACCGAAACGTAGAGTCATTCAAGCTCCAAAATTTTACTATTTCGATGTCGGAGTCGCTAATCATTTATTAAAACGAGGCAAAATAGAAATGGGTTCCGAAATTTCTGGCAACGCATTCGAACATTTCATTTTTCAGGAAATTAGCGCGCATAGCAGTTATTCAGGGCTCGATTATCCCATCAGTTATTGGCGAACAGCATCACAAATTGAAATCGATTTTGTTTTGGGAAATAATGAGGTTGCTATTGAAGTAAAAACGACAGATAATGTCAATGAAAGACATCTCAATGGCTTAAAAAGTTTTTCTGAAGAATATAAAGTAAAACACAGTATTTTAGTATGCAATGAACCATTACCTCGCAAACATGGAAAAATACAAATTTTACCTTGGAAAATATTCCTTCAAAAACTTTGGGTAGGTGAATTAATCAGTTAATTTTTGGTTCATAAAAAAAGGGAACCATTTA
>JBIPLT010000144.1:0-7683 GCA_044368255.1 Flavobacteriales bacterium | reverse complement strand
AAAATTAATATTGTATTGATATATTTAGTTTGTATTTTAAATTTATTTTTTTCAAAATGTTGCTTAATGAATGCCGAATATATTTCTGGATTTATTTTCTTTAAATAGATGGATTTGGTGCTGGCAAAAAACGGACGCTTGGCATGATTAAATATTTCGTGCATCATTTTTTGATTGCTACCACAAAAAATGAAATGAATATTTTTGAGTTTTTGTATGCAAGTGCGAAGTATGGCTTCTACATTTTTTTCAGGATAATTTAATATTTGTTGAAATTCATCTATGGCAATAGCTATTTTAATATTTTGACTATCTAATAATTCAAGAAGTTGTGGAATGGTTTGTTCAATTTGATTTTGTCGAGTAATGTCTAAAGTTACTTGAGGATTTCCTGTGATTTCGTCTAAGCTAATTATTGGTCGAAACAATTTTATTTTTTCCACAATACCTTTTCCCCAGCTTGTTTTCAAAGGCATGGCATTATAAACTGCTGTAGCTATTTCGTTAGTTAAATCTTTGAGATTTTGCGTGGCATAAATATCAATATAAATACAAACTTGTTTTTTCTTTTTCAAAGTATGAAAAACATGTTGAATCAAAGCTGTTTTACCTGTTCTGCGGGGAGCAAAAAATGTAGTATTACTTCTGTTGTTTAAATTATTTAGCAAGGTTTTTGTTTCTTCTACTCGGTCACAGAAATAATCTGGACTTTCATAACCTGTTAATAAAAAGGGATTCATACTTCAATTAATTTACACAAAATTACTTCTTCTTTTTTGATTATACAAATTGTATTACACATTTTGTATAATACAATTTGTATAATTTTAATAACCATAAAATCAGTTGATTAACTCATAAAAGTTAAGAAAATTGCAACTAAATTTTAGCTAAATTTTTCCAATGAGTGGCTCGATAATTGCGCAATAGTGGTTATTATGAAGAAATGATTGGCGACCATTTTACTATTCTTGACAAGTTTTGTATTATCTCAAGACACCTCCGAATTGATCAAATTCAATGATGGCACAAAGTCATTTAAGTTAGCAAAAAAATAAAATACCTATTATATTTATTTAAATCTATAAACCGTATCTATCAATATTCTCTTTTTAAAATTCAATGCCGCTACTTTCACTCCCTTTTGATCATATAAAACAGTTTTGCCATTCGCTTCTCCATTTAATTATTCTTTCTCCCCTATTAATTTTCCATTCTCATACCATCAAGAATATTTACCCTATACTTGACCTTTATTATCATATTATTTTAAAAAAAAATCCCGCACATTTCTGGCGGGATTTTTAATTCAATCAATTCGGATCTTAATGAACAATCATCAATTTCAATGTGCGAATTTCATTAGTATCTGATGTCATTCGAATGAAATAAACTCCTGATGCAATATCTTTAGTAGAGAAAGTGGTTTGATTATTTAATCTTCCACTTACAATTATTCTTCCAGTTTGATCCATCATTTGTAGCATCCAGTTTTTGCTATCACTCTTCACTTTTAAATTCACGATATCATTAGAAGGATTTGGATACATCTCAATGGATGTTTCTTTTGCAATTTCCGATACAGCAACCGTACTTGTGTCTTGTGGAGCACTTACACGTGAGTGATTAGAACGAGCTTCATTTTGATTGTAAGCACGTGTTGCATTACAAACCAAGGCAGGAACAGCTTCTACGAAATATTCTACTTCTCCATAACCAGTAAAATCAATTGTGTCAAGATAGTTTGTAGTAAATTCTCCAACTGAATCAATATAGTCAAACAATAAACCCACGGGTTGTTTTCTATAAACTTTATAACCTAGAATTTGCATTCCTAAATATTCACTCCAGTCTAAAACAATATTTGTATCTGCATCAACCAATGCAGATAAGTGAATGGTTCTGTGAATTTCACTTCCGTTAGATTCAAATCCACAAGTGTCAACAGCTGTAACATAATATCTCCAAGTTCGGGTATCAGAATTTACTACCGTATCATAAAATGCGGATAAACTATCAAAAGGAACAGAACCTACAATTCCGAAATCATTTTGATTACAGAATCCTTCACGATAGATATTATAGTAATCGGCTTCTTGTGTGGTTGATTTATCCCAAACCACCACATTTTGAGTGGCTGTTGAATCTATCGTTACCATACAAATGGTTGGAGCATTTGGTAATTCTTGATTCACATAAAAAGTGGCAACCGTTCTGCAACCATCATCATCTGTTGCTTGCAATAAATGTACTCCACTCGAAGCACCAACTAAACTTTGCGTTGTTTCACCCGTATTCCATTGAAAGTTTAGTATTCCAAAAGTAGAATAAGCTTGAGCATATACATCAATATATCCTTCTGTTCCTAAACAATTCGGATTGGTAATATAGTTATAAGTGATAAAAGGGGCTAACCAATAACTATCAGAAATTCCAAATGTATAATCAGCAGCACAGCCTAATGAATCTGTAACGGTTACGGTATACATACCCGCAAATAAGTTAGCTACTGAATCACCAGTGGCTGAACCTGCATTTGCATCCCACTGATAAGTGTAAGGAGTAAACCCACCATTAGCTTCGACAGTTAAAATTCCATCATTGAAATTACATGAGCTATAATAGGTGTTTGTTTTATAAATATATAATTCACTTGGTTGGTATAAAGAAATACATAAACTATTTTCACATCCTGTGGCATCTGTAACGGTTAACGTATAAGTTCCTCCTTCAAGACCATTTATATCCTCTGTAGTTGCTCCGTTTGTCCATAAGAAAGTATAGGGTGAAGCTCCTCCTGTTACGGTTACATCAATGCTTCCATTATTTAAATTTCCGCAAGCTGGATCTACCGCATTAACAACAGCAATGCTTGGTCCGTCTGAATTGTCGATGAAGAACGTTTCTTCATAATAACAAGTTAAAGAATCATCAACAACTTGAACAGAATAGTTTCCAGCAATCAAACTATCAGTCGAAGAATTTATAGATCCATTCGACCATAAATAAGAGGTAGTTCCTAAATTATTTAGTGGAGTAGCTGAAGCGGATCCAAAATTATTTCCGCAAGAAGTGTTGATCACATTTAAATTCATATCCAAAGTAGGAAGTGTATCATAACCTCTAACCCAAATAGTATCTGTATATCCACAGCCATAAAAGTCACTAATATTAAGATTGTAATAACTAGAGTTGCTTGGACATAAATCTGTACCTATATAATCAAGCGAATAACTATCACCATTACTCCAATAGTAGCTATACGGAGGGAAACCACCTTGAACATTATCAACCGCTAATTTTACATTACAGGTTCCACATTCATAAGGTTCTAAAATATATGGTTTTGATGCAGTAATTTGACAACGATTATAATGCATGTAAAAACCAGAATTAGATCCAGTATGATTAAGTTGGAAAACTTCTGAGTAAGGAAGTAAATCTACATTTATTCCTGAAAAATTTCCACCAACAATCATCGTACTTCCATAAATGGTTGGAAGTAATCCCACAATTGAAGTGGCTTCCATCACACCATGAAAAACATAATTACCTGATGAATCAATATTGATGATTGCACTATTAATGGATGTATTGCTAGAATTAATAACCAATGATTCTGTAGGGTCTGGATTAATATCCAAAGCGCCATTAAAACCCATTGCAAAAATATAATGATATTCAGGATTCATAGGTCCACGTGCCATTCCGGCTGAATTTTTAACAAGGCGGTAACCTAAATCTGCATTAGCATTTCCGAATTGTTTAACATATCCCAATGAAAAATTATTGGTGTATCGCGCAATTGCCACATCGGTATTTCCACTTGAAATTTTATTTACGGTACCAAATTTTGGATCGAAATTTACTGTTTGCGCAAAATCAATTAAGCAAAAATAGCCTTGATTATATTCATAACGTAAATCTTTTAAATAATCATTTCCTGCACCACCTAAAGAAATATAATTAATGGTATTATAGGCATTATCTAAATACATCATAAAAATATCCTTACCGCCATTACTCGCAGTAATATTTGTTGTTACAGATAAATCGAAATCAAATTGACCGTCATAAGATCCACCAATAATAATATCATTCCATTCGGCAATTAAAAACTTTGGAATTTGATTTCCTGTTCCGTCTAAAATTGCTGCCGTTATGAATCCTAAAGATCCATCATAAGTTGCAACAAAACCGTCATTACCTCCTGTTGATGTTAAATCATAATTTACTCCTGTACCATCCATATCTATTGTGCCAGTGAAATTACCAATAACCACTACATAACCATTGGCATCTAAAACTAAATCATTTGCTGATGCATATCCTCCATTACCATCTAATAAAATAGCATTCATTAAATTTCCTAAATAATCATAATAAGCAACAAATCCATCAGAATTTGTACCAGTAGAAGTTAAATATATTGGATTACCCGTGTTGTCGGCAAAATCAACTGTACCTTTAAATGAACCACAAACTAGCAAGTTTCCTGAATCGGTAATTTTTGCTGATTTTATTGTTACACTATCCGTAGTATTTCCTAATTTATGAGCAAAACTGGCATTGCCATAGGCATCATAAACTATAAAGTAAGCATTGTGAACTGTTGAAGAACCACCATAAAGTAATTGGTTCATGTTAAATGGTTCTTTGTAGATAGAATCTTTAAATTTTCCAAAGGCCACGTGGTTGTCGTAGGTATCAAAGTTCATTCTTGTCATTGTGGTATTATCACTTGCGTTACCACGAATAGTTCCTACATTATAATTTGTTTGAGCAATGCTAGAAATGGAGACGAAAATTAGAAGTAATCCTAAATAGATTTTTTTCATAGTTAAATTATTGATTTTTAGAATTACAAAACTAATCTATTTGGATGAAAACATCCTAACTTAATTGAGGATTTATTAAAACGATAAATGATTGAAGTAAAATAATTTATATCTTAACTCCCCATAAACAAACATCATCTGTTTGTTCTATATTTTGACGCCAAGTTTCAAAAATGGCGTTTAATTTTTGATGTTGCTCATTTAATGGAGCGAAACTATACTGTAAAATAATTTCTTTCAATTGCGAATATTTGAATTTTTTGCCTTTCATTCCTCCAAATTGATCGGCATAGCCATCTGTAAAAAGATAAATTCGATCTCCTTTTTCAACATTAATAATATGATTAGTGAATGGTTTTCTGTTTTCGTATTTTCCAATAGGTTGCTTATCTCCTTTTATTTCATTTAGGATATTATTTCGCATATGCCAAATTGGATTATTAGCACCAGCCCATTGTAATTCTAGCGTTTTCATATTTAATGCACATAAACTCATGTCCATTCCATCACGAACTTCACTTTCGCTTTGGGAAAATGTTTCCTCTACCAAAAAAGTTAACTTATCTAAAATTTCAGAAGGCTTAATTAATTTAAACTCATTCACACATCTATTAAGTGAATTGGCTCCCACCACACTCACCATTGCCCCTGGAACACCATGACCTGTACAATCACAAGCAGCAAATAAAATCCAATCGCCGACTTTTTCCATCCAATAAAAATCTCCAGCAACAATATCTTTTGGTTTGTAAAGAATAAAATTATTGGGTAAATTTTCATGAATAAATTTATGAGAAGGCAAAATAGCTTGTTGTAATCTTTTTGCGTAGGAAATACTATCTATAATTTCTTTGTTTTTTTCTTCTACAATATGTTTTTGTTCTTCAATTTCTTTGGTTCGTTGTTTAATAATTTTCTTTAAGCCATTCGAAGAAATTCTCACAGCTCCAATAATAATTAGCACGAAAACAATAAAATACAAAATATAAGCCCAGGTAGTTCGATAAAATGGAGCTAAAATTTCAAATGAAATGGAATATTCATTACTTACATTTCCAAAATCGTCTAATGCTTTTACTTTAAGGGTATATTTTCCTTCATGAAGATTCCTGAATTCAATCGTATTATGAGAGCTATATTTCGACCAAACTTTATCTTGTCCTTCGAGAAAATAGGCATATTTTACCCCATTTTCAGTTTTATAATGGGTGGCCGAAAACTCAAATGAATATTTACTTTCATCATAGCCAAAAACAAACGAATTTTCATTTGTTTTTCCAAATCCTCCAAAAAGAATTTCATGTTCGTTTTTTGAAAATTTTCTAAGGAGAATGGAATATTTTCGAGTAAAATTTTCTGGATTTCTTTTATCGAATCTAAACAAACCATCGGGCCCACCAAACCAAGTTATACTTTCATTTTCATGAAAAAAGTAATCTAGTTTTTCTTCACTTGCCTTGAAAAATGGTTTAATCACCCAATTTACCTTACCATCTTTCATTTTTCCATAACCAGTGAAATATTTTTTAATATCATGTGCATCATAGGAAGAAACCCATAAATTTCCATTTTCATCGGTTTTCGCTCTGTGTATGGTGTATTCTTTTGCGAAATTTAGTTGAAGGGATTTACTTTTTACAAACTTTCCATTATTCTTTTCAAAAAAACCACGTTCTGTAGCAAAAAATAATTTTTCATTAAAACGAAATGCAAAACAAAATCCTTCAGGTAATCCTGATTTTTGATCATAAAAAGTAACTTCAAAACTTAAATGACCCGATTTCTTTTCTCGAATATGATAAATTCCGTTCGTTTCATGCGAAAGCCAATAATCGCCATTTTCATCTTCAAAAACTTGTCTACCAGAAATATTATTTAAATCATCAATAAAATAAGGTGTATATTTTCCATCTTTAAATTCTAAAATGATTAATCCTGAGGTATAATCGGGAATTAATAATCGGTGAGGTTTTATTTTGCTACGTGTAATATCCCAAGGTGCACATTCAAGAATTCTATCAAAAGAATTTTGCCCTGTTCTTTTTAAAATACCATTAAAATCGGCAATCATCAAAACAGTGTCATTACCTTCAGTAAATTCACTTATTCCATAAGGAGAATTAGTAATTGCGGTGAGTTTTTCGAATGCTTTATTTTCATCAATTTCCAAAGAGTTCTTTAATTCAAAAACACCCGATTTAGTTTCGGCAATAACATTGTTTTTATATTTCCCAATAGATACCACAGCTCCATCTATACCATCAAAAAAATTATAATAGGTGAGTGTATTATTTACATCAATAACACTAATTCCATTTTCAGTCGCAGCCCACAAATTTTCTTCTTTATCAATAAAAAGTTTGTTTACATTATTATCTATTAATCCAACATTCTTATTTAATGGGAAAAGTAAATTACCATATTGATTACAAACAAAAATTCCATTTTTACTAGAAGTTATGATTTTGTTGCGATAAAAAAGTAAATCATTTAAATTCGGCATTAAATTTATTTCCGAGTAAAGCGTTGGCGCACTCCAATTTCGAGGAACAGTATAAAGTTTTTCTCCGTCATAAATTAATATGGCTTTATTGATTTCAAGCGTTTGCTGAATATTTAGATCTTTCCATTTAGGATTATTAGAGAGTAATTTGAATTCTTTGCCTTCTAGCTCATAGATTTCATTATTATCCATTTGAATAATAATTTTATTCTGACTTTTTTTCTCAAAATTAATTTTGAATGGTGCAACAACTTTATACGATTTGTTCTCTTTTTCCGAATAAGCAAATACATAATTATTTGCAATGCTTTTATCTGGAAAGAAATAAACCCAATTATCGTG
>JBIPLT010000379.1:0-7720 GCA_044368255.1 Flavobacteriales bacterium | reverse complement strand
CAAAGCCTGGGTTAAAATATGATATTGAAACCATCACTGTGAAAGCAGGAACGAAAATAAAAATAACATTTAAAAACAATGATGACATGCTACACAACCTTGTCATTACCAAGCCAGGCACTGCAGATCAAGTAGGCTTATTAGCTGCCAATATGGGATTAAATGGGGAACGTTTAAATTATATACCAAAAAGCAACGATATTTTATTTCATACGCGCATACTACGTCCAAAAGAATCAGATGCTATTTATTTCATAGCACCCGCCGAAGCAGGAGACTACACTTACATTTGTACTTTCCCAGGACATTATGTTTTGATGAGGGGTACATTACGTGTTACTAAATAAAAAAAATGAATAAAATGAAAAAATCAATATTGTATTCCTTGACAGCAGTATTCCTATTGCTATATGTACAATCAGTTTATTCAGCAATAAAACTTCCGGCCATCGTATCTTCCAATATGGTTTTGCAGCGCAATACAACCGTTGTGCTATGGGGCTGGGCCGATGCTGGTGAGAAAATTTCCATTAAGGCCACCTGGTTGAAATCGGTAATAAATTTGGCAGCTAACAAGGAAGGCAGCTGGCGCATTGAGGTGAAAACGACCAATAGTAATGCGCCTCAAATCATTCAAATAAAAAGTAAAACTTCGGATATAATCTTGAAAAATATCCTGTTTGGAGAAGTGTGGTTATGTTCGGGTCAATCTAATATGACGCTTCCTCTAAAGGGCAATATTGGGCAACCCGTATTTGGGTCAAATGTGGCTATAGCAAAGTCTAGAAATCCGAATCTAAGATTATTTACAGTCGATAGAGTTGGAGCAAAGAATCCATTAAAAGATGTGGAAAAGTACACCGCCTGGCAACAAGCATCTCCGGAGAGTGCAGCAGTCTTTAGTGCCATTGGCTATTTTTTTGGGAAGCAATTACAGGAAATTTTAGACGTGCCGGTGGGAATCATTCATAGCTCATGGGGGGGGAGTTTTGTGGAGGCATGGATGAGCAGAGAAGTATTAAGTACCTATCAAAAAATAAATATCGAAGATGCAAATTTAGAAAATGCCAATAGGGTGCAAACGTCCCTTTTTAATGCGATGATTCATCCATTAATTCCTTACACAATAAAAGGGGTGTTATGGTACCAGGGGGAGGGTAATAGCAGTCAGCCAAAAAACTATAAAAAGCTTTTTCCTTCAATGGTAAAGGATTGGAGAACACTTTGGGGAATAGGGGATTTCCCGTTTTATTATGTGCAAATTGCTCCCTTTCTGTATGGCAATAAAAATGCTTTCAAAACCAATGAAAATACTGCTTTTATGCGGGAAGCACAATTACAATGTTTGGATTTGATTCCAAATTCAGGTATCGCCATTACGATGGATATTGGAGATGAAAATAGTATTCATCCGCCAAATAAAAAAGAAGTGGCTGATAGGTTACTGTTTAATGCACTTAACCTATCTTATGGTTATAAAACGGTAGGCTATGCTGCTCCAATTGTTGATTCGAAAAGCGTAAAAGATGGCGGAATAAATTTAAAATTTAAAAATATTTTGACTGGACTGTATTCGAAAGATGAGTTAAAAGGATTTGAAATTGCAGGAGATGACAAGGTGTTTTATCCTGCTACTGCTAAAATTTTGAATTTCAAAGATGTGTTTGTAATCAGTGATAAAGTGCCTAAACCTGTGGCGGTAAGATATGCCTGGCGTAACTGGGTAATTGGAACCCTTTATGACACCAATCTTTTACCGGCCTCTTCTTTTAGAACGGATGAATGGGACGATGCTACTCATTTTGTAAAATAAAATCAACATCAAACTATAGACTATGCTGCTCCCATTTTTGATTCACAAAGTGTAACCTCAACGCAACAATTTTATTTAGAAGACAGTTGGGTGGAAACAAATCTAATTTCATCCCTGCAGCAAGACCTGTTTGATGGCAACCATAAAAACAAAGGCGTATGAAAATATTATATTTTAATCTTTTATTGTTATTATTTATAGGGAATTCCGAGAATATTTTTGCACAAATTGCACAAAAAGAAGTAAATGTCAACATAAATACTAATAAAGAAATTGGAACTATCCGTGCATTAAATGGCGGTCAACTCAGTCCGATCTGCAATTTCAAACTTCTCGATCTAAGCGAAGAATTTAAAGCTTTACATATTCCTATAGTACGGTTGCACGATGCTCCTTGGTTTAACGACAATGTGGTAGATGTTCACATGATTTTCAGGGATTTTAAACAGGATCCTTCTAAAGAAGAAAATTACGATTTTCGGCAAACAGATGCTTATCTCTCTGCTATACTTGCTACTGGGTCAAAAGTTGTTTTCCGGCTTGGTGAGAGTATAGAACATACAAAAGAAAAATATTTTGTAAATCCCCCTACCGATTATTCGAAATGGGCTGCCATCTGTCGCGGAATCATCCGTCATTACAACAAAGGATGGAACAATGGTTTTCATCACAATATCCAGTTTTGGGAAATATATAATGAACCCGATAACACTCAAATGTGGACCGGCACTCCGGAACAATTTTATAAACTGTACGAAGTAGCAGCCAAAGCCATAAAAAAAGAATTTCCGGAAATTAGTGTGGGTGGACCGGGCATGGCTAGTCCAATGACAATCGCTAATGGGAAAGCTTCAGCTACTGAATATACAAAAGGATTTCTGGAACATTGCCGAAAACAGTTGGTGCCACTCGATTTTTTCTCGTGGCACTCTTATATTTCCAATCCCTGGAATCTGGCAGTTCAGCCCAGTTTCATCCGCGAATTACTCGATCAATATGGATTCAATAAAACGCAGAGCCATTTGAATGAATGGAACTACATTCCAGAAGTGGAATTGGAATGGAGACGGCTTTTTGGTAGAGGAATCTGGCAGGGTGCAATAAGAAAACAAGCTTACGAAGAATTATCGGGTTGCAAAGGTGCCTCATTTATCGCAAATGTATTGATGCTTTTACAAGACGAACCTGTTGATGTGGCTAATTTTTATACAACTACTGCCGGACTTTTTGGAATCTTTTCCGAATATGGAGAACCTCGCAAAACATATCACGCTTTTAGAGCTTTCGCAGAATTACTAAAAACACCTGTAAGATTGGAAACAGAATATAATAAGACTGATGGCATAGTAGTGTGTGCAGGAAAAAACAAAACTAAAACAAATATTCTCGTAAGCAATTTTAGTGAAATACTGCAGTTAACAATTATCAATTTGAACATAAGTGGAAATATACCTGGTGCACAGACAAAGGTTGAAATATATCTTCTTGACGAATCAAAAGACTTAGCGAAAATAAAAGAATTTGAAATTAAAAGTAATGATAAAACAATTCAGCTTTCACAATTGATTCCTTCGGCAGCTGTATTATTAATTAGTCTTGAGAATTAGTTTTTGTATGACGATTGTATGTTTCAGTATCGAAAATGATAGCAAAGTCTCAGGGTGGGGATTCCATCAGACCATCGAAAAACAAAATTTATTCTAAAAAAAATATAAAATAAGAACAAACATGCACAAATTCAAATGTATTATCCTTGCTGCTCTATTGTTGGCATCACTTGCTCTGCTGAACTCCGCGTACGCAGCAGACCTGCGATTTCATGTGAAAGCGAATTTTGCAATTACAGAAGGAATAACAAAAATGCTGATTCAAAGTCAATCAGGAGAAATTAGATTGCTACCGGATTTGCCTGATGACTGCACTTCTGGCGAGGTAAAAGGATTGTATGCGCAGGGTGGTTTTGTAGTTGATATGAAATGGCAATTGGGATTACTCAAATCTGTAAATGTCTATTCTGCGAAAGGGGGTATTTGTAAGCTCAATTACAAAGGTGCCACAATAGCTTTTGAAACTAAAGCTACTATGAATTATTCACCTAAACTTGAAGGGAATGAATGGGTGTCGCCAGGAAATACTACTTATTTTATCAATCCGGTCAATGGTAACGATGATAATGCAGGTTTAACAGAAGATCGTGCATGGCGAACATTCAGCCATATTAATCAATTGCAGTTTTCACCGGGCGACAACATAAAAATCACCGCTGCTGGTCAGTTCAATCAAACGCTTATTTTAAAAGGTAAAGGGACAGTAAATAACCCAGTCAAAGTTCATTTCGCTGCTGGTAAGTATGATTTTTTTCCTGATAATCTTCACAGTAAAAAATATGATATCTCCAATACCAATGACAGTCCAGATAGCTTAAAAGCCATTGGAATTCTTTTGGAACATGCAAAAAACTTTACAATTTCAGGAGCTGGAGCCGAAGTTATTTGTCGCGGTAAAATGATAGAAGTCTGTATAGATAGCTCCGAAAATATATCAATAGCTGGTCTTCATTTTGATTACCACCGGCCAACGGTTTCAGAATTTACTGTGATTGCTGCAGGCGATGGCTATGCAGATATCCAAATTCATAAAGATTCGGAATACAAAATCGAAAATGGTGCTATAAAATGGATTGGCGAAGGCTGGAATTATGATACAGGGTTGGCACAAGAGCTTGATTTGCTTACCGATGATCTTCGGCGCATGAAAGATCCGCTCATAGCAATGAAATTGGAAGAAATAAAACCATTTTTAATTCGTGCCAGCGGAAAGCATACAATGAAAGCAGGACGTATTTACCAGCTGCGGGATACTTTTAGAGATTATGCTGCTGTGTTTACCCGGGGAAGTAAAAATATTTCCTGGAAAAATATACAGTTCCATTTTATGCATGGCATGGGATTAGTGTCTCAGTTTTCAGAAAACCTTTCCTTCGATTCGGTTATAATAGCTCCCGACAAAGCAAGCGGAAGAACTTCTGCTGCATGGGCCGACTGTATGCATTTTTCTGGCTGTAAAGGAAAAATACTGATAAGGAACTGCATATTTTCAGGATCACACGACGATGCCATCAATGTTCACGGAACTTACCTAAACATTGTTGAAAAAATTGGGGACAAGCAATTAAAGGTTCGGTTTATGCACAAACAAACCTACGGTTTTATGGCTTTTAACAGGGGGGATGAAATTGAATTTGTCAACCACCAATCATACGAATCATATGGTATGAACAGGGTAAAAGAGGCGGTATTGCTCAATCCTAAAGAAATGTTGTTAACCTTTGAAAAGAGTTCTCCTCAGGGGCTTACTATCGGGGATGTTATCGAAAATGTTACCTGGACACCGGAAGTAGAAATTAGAGATTGCAGGGTATCCAGGACTCCTACCTGCGGCTTTCTTTTGTCTACCCGACGAAAGGTACTCGTGGAAGGGAATGAATTTTTAGCAACCCATATGAACGCCATTAATATGGCAATTGATGCAAATAGTTGGTATGAATCAGGTTACGTAAAGGATATGACCATTCGCAACAACAAATTTATCCGATGTGCAGAGCCTGTAATCGATATTGCTCCTTGGAATAAAATTGCCAACAACTCCGTGTATCAGAATATAAGGATTGAAAACAATGAGTTTTTCCTTCGCAATGAATTGATAGTAAAGGCAAATAGCACAAATAAACTTGTTGTTGGTGGAAATACAGTTTATGCAGAAAAGAAACTCAATGATAAGTTATCAATAAATACAGGAGATTGTAAGGGTCCAGAAGTCAGCCAAAATAAATACATCATTCAACCAAAAAAGTTATAGCTTCTAAAAGGGGTATTTGCCAACGACACAAGCACCTGTGATTTTTTAAAAAATACAAACCGAATCATGAATATTATACAATTTACGATTCCTGTAGCGGGCGACTGCAACATCACTTTAAAGGAAGAACAAAACAAATATTTTTATCCCAAGCTTCATAGGCATGAACAAATTCAGCTTACCTGGATCGAGAAAGGGGAAGGCACATTGGTTATAAATCATGAAAATTTCGCTTTCTATTCTAATCAAATTTTTTGTATAGGCGCCAATCAGCCTCATGTATTTAAAAGTGCCCCTGCCTATTTCAGTCCGGATAGTAATCAAAAAATTATAGCACGTAGTATATTTTTTGATCCTAATGGGAAATTAAAATATTTATTTGAACTAGCTGAATTTAAAAATATAAAACAATTTCTTTTAAAATTTAACGCTGGTTTCGTCATTCCTGATAATCATGTCAAAGAAGTTTCTTTACTATTCAATCATATTTTCCAGCAATCTGATACCTTTAAAATGTTAAGCTTCGTTGAGCTTTTACATAAAATGTCGAATTTAAATGATATTAAGAAGTTTTCAAATAATGATAAAATCGCTATAGTGAATGAGTTTGATGGCATTCGAATCAGTAATATTTATCATTATATTATGATGAATTATCACAATCAATTGACTTTAGAACAAATAGCCAAAGAAGCCAATATGACACCCCAGGCATTTTGCAGTTACTTTAAAAAAAGAACTTCAAAAACTTTTATAGCCTTCCTCAATGAAGTAAGAATTCATGAAGCATGTCACAGGCTAACTAGTAATGATTTTGATTTTATTTCAGATGTCGGATTTAAATGTGGATTTAATACGATAACTCATTTCAACAGGGTTTTTAAGTCAATAAAAGGAATATCTCCAACTGATTACAGGAGTAAATACCTTGGTTTAGTTAATTCGGATGCATAAATTTATTAAATAGCAATTATCAAAATTAGAATATAATGAACAGGTCAAAAACAATTTTCATCTTTCAAATTTTGTGGATAGTGTTAAGCGCTGTCCAAACAACTTTTGCCCAGACGCCATCGAGGCCAAAACCGAACATTATTTATATATTAACCGATCAATGGAGAGCCTCAGCAACCGGCTATTCCGGAGATCCTAATGTTAAAACACCTAATATTGATGCTTTAGCAAAAGGAAGTTTAAATTTTAAAAATGCTGTTTCTATAACGCCTGTTTGCACCCCGTATCGTGCAGCATTGATGACTGGTAGGTATCCTACCACAACTGGGATGTTTTTTAATGATGTACATCTTCCTGATGAAGAAATTTGTATTGCGGAGGTTTTTGGTCAAGCTGGATATAATACCGGTTACATTGGAAAATGGCATTTAGATGGCAATGGCCGTACCTCTTTTATACCTGTTGAAAAAAGACAAGGGTTTGATTATTGGAAAGCGGCAGAATGCGATCATGATTACAATCACTCTCACTACTATACGGGAAACAATGATGAAAAAATGTTTTGGGATGGGTATGATGTTTTTGAACAAACAAAAGATGCGCAACAATACATTCGCAATCAGTCAAAAAATGAAAAGCCTTTTATTTTGTTTGTAGCTTTTGGAACGCCCCATTTTCCGCACGAAACCGCACCAAAGGAATTCTTGGATATCTATGATCAAAATAATATAAAACTTCCACCCAATGTACCTGCATCTTTACTAGATAATTCAAAAAAGGAAGCCAAAGGGTATTATGCACATTGCTCCGCACTTGATAAAAGCATTGGGGATATTCTTGCTACAATTGATGATGAAGGAATACGCGATAATACGATTTTTATTTTCACATCCGATCATGGAGAAATGATGGGTGCTCAGGGGGTACGACCTAAAACAAAGCAAGTTCCTTTTGGTGAGTCTGCAAACGTTCCTTTTTTATTAAGATATCCAGCAGTTACTGGGAATATTGGGAGGATGGTTCAAATGCCTATCAATACGATTGATATATTTCCAACATTACTTGGTCTTGCTAAATTAAAAGTGCCAAAAACTT
>JBIPLT010000374.1:0-3340 GCA_044368255.1 Flavobacteriales bacterium | reverse complement strand
GTGTACTCCCTGATACTGTTTTCGAGGTTGTTGTTGAAATTCCATATGATTTATCATTAAAACAAGTAACAGGTGATGGTAGTAAAGGTCCTCTAAATGTTGGTTCTGTTGTTGTTCTGCCGGAAGGATTTAAGTTAGCACCTAAAGAGAGACTTAGTGAAGAATTAAAAAAAGCAACTGAAGGTGTTGTAATTTCACCTTATAGTGATTCTAAGCAAAATATCCTTGTAGTAGGCCCTATATCAGGTAATGATCATCAGAAGATTATTTTCCCTATTTTAGCTCCAAATCCTGCTGAGAACAGAGATGTGCATTTTATTAAATATCCTATTTATGTTGGTGCAAATCGTGGAAGGGGGCAAGTTCAACCTACTGGTGAAAAGAGTAATAATACTATTTACAATAGTCCTGTAAGCGGTCAAATAGTTAAAATTGATTCAACAGATAAACTTACTACATTAACAATTAACAGTAAAAGTGGTGATCCTGTTAATGTAAAGATACCTAACGGACCTGAAATTATTGTTAAACAAGGAGACAATATTGAAGCTGATCAACCTTTAACGATTGATCCTAACGTTGGTGGTTTCGGTCAAGGTGAAACTGAAGTTGTTCTACAAAGTCCAGCTAGAGTTAAAGGTATGATAGCTTTCTTCTTCACTGTTATATTTGCTCAAATTCTACTAGTTCTTAAAAAGAAACAATTTGAAAAAGTTCAGTTAGCAGAGATGAATTTCTAATAAAAATAAAAACGAACATAGACTTATTTTGAATAATTCTATGCTCGTTTTTATTTTTATTACTACAAAATTTCAACTAAGCTTCTGAATGAAGGCATATCATTTACAGCCATTTGAGCTAACATCTTACGATTTATACTGATTTGTGATAATTTTAGTTTTGCAATTAAACTACTATAATTTATATCATATAATCTGGCAGCAGCATTTATTCTTGTAATCCATAGCTTTCTAAAATCCCTCTTTTTTCTTTTTCTACCTACATAACCGTATCTTAAGGCTTTCATTACTTGTTGATTAGCCATTCTAAAAAGCTTTGAATGAGTTCCTCTGAAACCTTTAGCTATTGAAAAAATTTTCTTTCTTCTTTTTTTAGCTACATTACCTCTTTTAACTCTTACCATTTTATTTTATATTTTCTCTATAAAGATTATTAAGCGTATGGAATCATGCTTCTTAGAGCAATTGCATCTCCTTTAAAAACAACCATTTTTCTAGATAGATTTTTTTTACGTTTAGAAGTCTTCTTCTCTAGCAGATGCCCTTTGAAAGCTTTTCTTCTTATAAACTTTCCTGTTGGAGTTTTCCGGAATCTTTTCAGTGCAGACTTACGTGTTTTAATCTTAGGCATACTCTTATGTTATTTGAAATTTGAATAGATTGTTCCATATAAACTATGGACATCACTCTAATAAGAATAGTATAACTGATAATAAATATATGTAAATTCAACAAATAAAAATTATTTATTATCTTGAAGTTAATAATTTAAACAATTCATCTATATCTGAACTATATTTTTAAAAACAGTTGATTCTCTGTTCCATTATCTTTATCTTTACCTTTTAGATATTGTTCTTCACCTAATATAAGAAAGTGTTCTTTTTTATCAAGAACATATAGTAGATTTTATATCTAGAGTTTTGTATTTCTATAAAAGTACTTTTGAATCAACTTTAACATATAAATTAAGCCTTTTACGAAGTTAATAAACATTTCTATAAACATAGAAACCAATTATCATAAAAAAAAGTTGAAATATAATGCTCAAACTTTTTTGTTAAAACTATTCACGTTTTTAAGTAATTCAGTTTTGATTTTATTTTTACTTTGTATTTAATTACTTGTTTTTTTAATGAAAGAATTAGTAGTAGAAGAGTTATATTGCCTCGATACGTCTTAGTATTATTTATAAATTTGCTACTTAGACTAGAAACTTTTTGTCCAATCATAATTAGCCTTATAGAAATGTATATAATACATGATACTTTTTTTCTTTTTGAATGTTTATTATCGATTAAATTTGATTGAACAAATCAAATACGTAATTTGATTTGTTCAATCAAAATTTTAATTTTCTTTTACTCTTAAGAAAAAGTTTTGAATAGAATTAATCAAGCTGCGTGATTTTCCTAGTATTACTCTAGCTAAACTAAATTCTAATTCAGAGAAAATATTCATGTTTAGAGTAAATGCTATATTAGCTTCTGCAATAATGACAGTAGCTTCGTTTTCTTTGATAGGCAACGAATCTAGCGCAGCTTTGTAAGATATTTTAAATTGTGATTCATCTTTGATTTCATCAAATTCATAAAATGCCAATCCTTCAGATCCTTTTAATCCCATACCTCTTTGTGCAATTTTTTTCAGAATTTGACCCCCTGATAAGTCACCTAAGTATCGAGTGTAAGCGTGTGCAACTAATAGCTCAGGCTTTTCTTTGCTAATTTGATTTATTCTATTAACATAATCGATTGTTGCAGGAGAAGGTTTTGTATTTTCTAACCAATTTACTCCATAGTGAAAATTTAAGTCTTTTTTCAAACTATCTGTTCTATTTAACTCAGGAAAATATATTGGTTTAATATATTCATGATTTTTATTTTCCTCCATTGCTTTTTCTATAGCTTCATATACAAAGAAAAGTTTTGAAAGCATCTCTACATACGAACTTTTATCAATAACACCACCTAAGAATGACTTTATAAAGTTCACATTTTCTGCCATAGTGTGAGACTTACTAGTTCCTTCACGCAATTGTGTAGCTAAATTACTTGTCATGTATTTTTTTTATTGAATTTTAATATTACAATCTATTTTGACTAAAATAAGGATTTTCTTTTAATATTATGAAAAGACCTTTTCTTTTACTTGACACTTTCTTCTATACAAAAAAAAGCCTATTACATTATAGTATAATAGTTTACTAACTTCAAAAGATTAGATTTGTATAATTAGGTTGAATCTACTATTAGAAGTAAGTTGAAAAAAATACAAACCTGGATTTATTACTTTATCAATTATGGACATAATTAGCTTAGGATGGTCTTCTCTTATGGTAGTTTTTACATTTTCCTTAGCATTAGTTGTTTGGGGAAGAAACGGTTTCTAAATATTTTGTAAATTATATTTTTATAGTTTTCATATAATCAAAAAAATTATATAGGAGTAAAGTATGGGAAATGAAATAATATCAGCGGCATCTGTTTGTATAGTAATAACATTAGTAGGTTTAGCTTTAGGTTTTGGTCTTCTAAAGCTACAAGGAGAATAAATTTTTCTTCCTATTCTTTATTGTTATTGTCTGCTTTTTTTTAAGT